>CAIPJU010000066.1 GCA_903865465.1 uncultured Bacteroidota bacterium | reverse complement strand
CAGACAGCCTTTTATTTAACATTGCACCGTATATTGTTATCATAGTGAACTTTATGGCGCTTGCAGCCATTCCCTATGCGAAGGGATTACATGCAATTGACTTCAATATCGGGATATTCTATATTCTTGCAGTCTCCTCAATGAGTGTTGTGGGTGTTCTCCTGGCCGGATGGTCGAGCAACAGCAAATATTCACTTATCGGAGCCATGCGAAGCGGGGCTCAGATAGTCAGTTATGAATTGTCGATAGGACTTGCCCTGATTACCATAGTTATCCTGTCGGGCACCATGCAATTATCAGAGATTGTCGAAGCACAGAGAACAGGATGGTTCATATTCAAAGGTCATATTTCGGCAATAATCGCATTTGTTATTTATGTTATTTCATCAACAGCAGAGATCAACCGCGGGCCTTTCGATATGGCTGAAGCTGAATCGGAACTTACTGCAGGGTATCATACTGAATATTCAGGTATCAAATTCGCTTTTTTCTATCTTGCGGAATATATAAACATGTTCATCGTTGCCTCAATTGCAGCAACAATGTTTCTGGGTGGCTGGATGCCTCTGCATTTCGGGCAGTCAACAGGAGGTTTCAACGGGGTAATGGACTTTATTCCTCCCTTCATCTGGTACATCGGAAAAACCTTCTTCATAATCTGGATCATAATGTTATTTAAGTGGACTTTCCCCAGACTCAGGATCGACCAGCTTCTGACACTGGAATGGAAATACCTGTTGCCGATTAACCTTGTCAATGTTTTGGTTATGTCCTTTTTAGTACTTAAAGGCTGGCATTTTTAATAGTCATCATATTAATGTAAATCTCTGAATGAGTAGTATAATAGAATATCTGAAGGACGTTTTCAACGGAGTATTTTCGCTGCTTAAAGGGATGAGAGTAACAGCAGGTTACTTTTTCAAACCCTCTGAAATTGTTACGCAGAAATACCCCGAAAACAGGAAAAGTATAGTTATGTTCGACCGCTTCAAGGGCGAGGTTGTAATGCCGCATAATGAAAAGAATGAGCATAAATGCACCGGTTGCGGAATATGTGAGATAAACTGTCCCAATGGCACAATCGAAGTCATATCCAAAACAATAACCACCGAGGATGGAAAAAAGAAAAGGGTAATCGATAAACACATCTACAGGCTTGGAATGTGTACCTTTTGTGCTCTCTGCGTAAAGACATGTCCTTCAAATGCATTGGCCTTTTCTCAGAAATTTGAACATGCAGTTTTTGACAGAGCATCTCTGGTAAAGCAATTAAACAAACCTGGTTCACAATTAATGAAAGGAGTTGAGTAATGACATCAAATCAGTTAATGTTTATTCTTTTTGCCCTCATGATTATCGTCTTTTCCATTCTGACGGTTACCACAAGGAAGATCCTCAGGGCTGCAACTTTTCTACTCTTCGTTCTTGTTTCAACATCCGGTCTCTATTTTATGCTCGACTACCAGTTTCTTGCAGGTATTCAACTTACTCTTTACGCCGGAGGCATTGTGGTTCTGATAATATTTTCAATTTTACTTACCAGTCATATTAGCCAGAAATTCGAAGCGCCTGGTATTAAGAAAGTCATATTTTCAGCTCTCGCTTCTGCCGCCGGAGCCATTCTGGCAATTGTTACATTACTTGACTATCATTTTGCAGCAAGCACCGAAGCAGCTAAGGAGATCAATATGAACCTTATCGGAAAGAGTCTGCTTTCGGTTGATAAGGATGGTTACGTCCTTCCTTTTGAAGTCATTTCGATCCTTCTTCTGGCAGCTATGATAGGTGCTATTGTCATCGCTAAAAAAGGCGGCCCGGCAAAAATACAGTCTACAATTTTAAACGAAGAATAATATGAGCGCAGGTATACCAGTTCAGTTTTTTTTAATTCTGGCAACAGTGATGTTCTTTGCAGGAATCTATGGATTTCTTACAAGACGGAACCTTATTACTATTCTTATGTCGGTAGAGCTGATATTAAACTCGGTTAATATCAATTTTATGGCTTTCAACAGGTACCTCTATCCAAATAAGCTTGAAGGAATGTTCTTCAGCATATTCGTCATAGCAGTTGCTGCCTGCGAAGCTGCTGTGGCAATAGCAATTATTATCAACATATACAGGAGGTTTACCACCATCAATGTTGAAGACGTTAATGAAATGAAATTCTGATTATTACCATCACTAGGATACCTTAAATATGACAAATTTCGGTTATACAATCTTAATTCCCATCCTCCCCTTCCTAATGTTTCTGCTGCTTGGGCTGGCTGGAAATAAACTAAAGGCTAAGCTTTCAGGACTACTTGGTACAGCAGGACTGGCTGTAATTACCCTCCTCTCCTATTTTACAGCCTACAAGTATTTTTTCGCTGGTGAAAAAGCTGCGGATGGTTTCCATAAAATACAGGCTTTCAATACTGTATGGCTAAACATATCGGATAAGCTTCATATCGACCTCGGTGTTCTTCTTGATCCTATCTCGGTAATGATGCTTGTAGTTATTACCACTGTTTCACTGATGGTTCATATTTACAGCCTTGGTTATATGAAGGGAGAAAAGGGCTTTGAAAGGTTCTTCGCTTTCCTTTCGCTCTTCAGCTTCTCAATGCTCGGACTGGTTGTTGCAACCAACATTTTCCAGATGTATATATTCTGGGAACTTGTAGGTGTATCATCATTCCTCCTTATTGGTTTCTATTATACTAAACCATCAGCCGTAAGAGCTTCAAAAAAAGCCTTCATCGTTACCAGGTTTGCTGACTTCGGATTCTTAATCGGTATATTAATCCTATCATTCAATACAAAGACATTTGATTTCATTTCCTTGACTGATCCAACAGGACCAACGTTCACACAGAGTACCAGCGCCGCATTTATGGGTCTGTCGGTGATGACATGGTCGATGATCTTTGTCTACCTCGGTGGCGTAGGAAAATCAGCCATGTTCCCATTTCATATCTGGCTTCCTGATGCGATGGAAGGGCCTACACCTGTCTCTGCTCTCATACATGCCGCTACTATGGTAGTCGCTGGCGTTTACCTTGTTGCCAGAATGTTTCCCATATATGCAATTACCGCACCGGTTGCTCTTCATGTTGTTGCATATGTTGGTGCCTTCTCATCGCTTTTTGCGGCCGTGATAGCTTGTACCCAGACAGATATAAAGAGGGTTCTTGCCTACTCTACTATGTCGCAGATAGGTTACATGATGCTGGCCCTCGGTGTTTCGGGATATGGAGGACATGAAGGATTAGGATTTATGGCTTCTATGTTCCACCTCTTCACACACGCCTTCTTCAAAGCTCTGCTCTTCCTTGGTGCTGGCGCTATAATACATGCCGTTCACAGTAATGACATGACTGACATGGGCGGTCTCAGGAAATATCTCCCTATTACTCACTGGACCTTTCTTATTGCCTGCCTCACTATTGCAGGGATTCCCCCATTATCGGGTTTTTTCAGCAAGGATGAGATACTCGCTGCTGCCTTTGAACATAATAAGATTCTTTTTGCGGTCGAATATGCAGTTGCAGGTCTGACGGCATTCTATATGTTCAGGTTATATTTCAGCATTTTCTGGGGAAAAGATACACATTATCATCATACACCTCATGAGGCTCCGGCAACAATGACCGTTCCTCTGATAATACTTGCCGCAGGTTCAGTATTGGCAGGTTTCATTCCCTTCCATTCGCTGGTTACATCCGACGGTAAACCATTCGACTCAGAAATTGAACTTATGGTTGCTATTCCTTCTGTTTTAATCGGACTTCTTGGCATTGGTGCAGCCTACGTGATGTATCGCAGTGCTAATGAGCTGCCTAATAAAGTTGCAGGCTTCTTCAAATATGGGTATAAATGGGCATATAACAAGTTTTACATGGACGAAGTTTACCTCTTCGTTACAAAGAAAATTATTTTCAGATACATTTCCGCTCCTATTGCCTGGTTCGACAGGCATGTTATTGATGCTACAATGAATTTAATTGCATCAACGGCCCAGAATGTATCATTCAGGATAAGAGATTTTCAGTCGGGCCAGATACAGAAATATGCATTTGTCTTTGTCTCAGGTGCTATCGGGCTGGCAATAATATTTATATATTTTTGGAAATAACTGGTTATTTAGAAAAAGCTTCTGATTATGGATATTTTAACCCTGTTCGTTGTTATTCCGGTTCTTACAATAACTGGCATCCTGTTTCTTAAAGATGTGAAGCAGGTCAGGCTTGTTTCTGTCATCGGGATGGGCATACAGTTAATACTTGCCGCTGTTTTAATTTATATGTACCTATCTGCCAGGCATGCAGGAAACACCGATGAAATGCTTTTTGTAAAGGATTTCGTCTGGTACAAGAGTCTTAATATTCATTATGCCATAGGAGTGGACGGGATCTCAGTCGCAATGATCGGTCTGACATCGCTTGTCGTATTCGCCGGAATTTTTGCCTCATGGGAAGTTGAGTTTCTCCGCAGGGAGTTTTTTGTTTCACTTATTCTTCTGGCAACCGGGGTTTTTGGCTTTTTCATCTCGATCGACCTCTTTACAATGTTTCTCTTCTATGAACTGGCTGTTATACCAATGTATCTTTTGATAGGGATTTGGGGAACAGGACCTAAGGAATATTCAGCAATGAAGCTTACCCTTATGCTTATGGGCGGTTCAGCTCTTCTTCTGGTAGGCTTGCTTGGAATCTATTTTAATTCAGCTCCCGGTGGAGGTCAGCTTACTTTCAATATCCTCTCTATTTCGAAAATCACAATTCCGATTTCGGCACAGAGACTCTTCTTCCCCCTGACCTTCGTAGGCTTTGGTGTTCTTGGCGCTCTCTTTCCTTTCCATACATGGTCGCCTGATGGTCATGCCTCCGCTCCTACAGCCGTTTCAATGCTTCATGCAGGCGTTCTTATGAAACTGGGAGGATACGGCGCTTTCAGGGTCGCGATTTTCCTGATGCCGCAGGCAGCACATGAATTATCCTGGATATTTATCATTCTCACAGCAACAAGCGTTGTTTACGGCGCCTTTGGAGCTATTGTGCAGAAGGATCTTAAATATATCAATGCCTACTCTTCAGTCAGCCACTGCGGCCTTGTCCTTTTTGCAATTCTTATGATGAATAAGACTGCAATGAACGGTGCTGTTTTGCAAATGATATCACACGGACTGATGACAGCCCTCTTCTTTGCCCTTATCGGCATGATTTACGGCCGTACGCATACCAGGCTTATAAACGAAATGGGCGGCCTTATGAAGGTTATTCCTTTTCTGTCGGTATGTTATGTTATTGCGGGTCTCGCATCGCTGGGTTTACCCGGACTAAGCGGTTTCGTAGCGGAAATGACTGTTTTCTTCGGTGCATTTCAGCATCCGGAGCCTTTTTACAGGGTGGTGACTATAATTGCCGTATCATCAATGGTAATTACTGCAGTGTACATTCTCAGGGTTGTG
>CAIPJU010000065.1 GCA_903865465.1 uncultured Bacteroidota bacterium | reverse complement strand
TTCAATTGTTCTTACCCCCTGCCCCCGAAGGGGGAACAATTGAAAATCAGCAAGTTTAAAAGTCCACTTTTGTGGAATTAGGGGTAAAAAAGGCTTTTCGGAGTGGACTCAATGTTAAATTTGTTTACACCTCAAAATTAAGTGAAAACTCTTAATTTGACTAATTAAGAATGCTAATATTAGTTAAGGGCTAAAAAAAGGGACCAGCTCATTGAACCGGTCCCCAACTCTTTTCAAACTTTAAATATTTTATGCTTTAAGTCCTTCTTTATGAGTAGTATCGTAAACAAGACTTGTTGCAACGAATACGGATGAATAGGTTCCCACTATAACCCCAACGAGCATAGCAAAAACAAATCCCCTGATTACAGCGCCTCCGAAGAGGAATATTGCAAGAAGAACAAGGATAACTGTCATTGATGTATTGATTGTGCGGCTAAGGGTACTGTTGAGAGCCATGTTCATTACCTCTTTCCTTTCCCTTTTCCTGTATAGCGGGATATACTCCCTGAGACGGTCGAATACGATTACAGTATCCATTACGGAATAACCGATAACCGTCAGAATTGCCGCTATAAATGACTGATCGATATCCATCGAGAAGGGAAGGTATCCATAGCCCAGCGAATAGATACTTATAATGATAAGAGTATCGTGGAAAAGCGCTACCACAGCTCCGAAACCATGCTGCCAGGTTCTGAATCGCAGGAATATATAAAGGAACATCATAATCAGGGCAACCCCGATAGCCCACATTGCCTTTATCTTGGTGTCGGTAGCAATTGTAGGGCCAACAGTTTCAGAACTTACCCTGTTCTGTGTAAGGAAAGTTTCCTTACTTACTTCACCCAGGTAGGGTTTTAGACCTTTATAGAGAAGTGAATCAACCTCTTTTTCAACGCCCGTTTCGTTTATCTTATATTTAGTGGTTATTTTAACCTGGTTGCCCGAACCATAAGTTACAACCATTGGAAGGTCACTAAATACCGGAGTAAGACTTTTTGCAATATCTTCAGTCTTAACAGTATTATTAAACCTGATCACGTAAGTACGTCCCCCGGCGAAATCAATACCAGGGTTAAGGTGACGGATGGAAAGTGAAATAACCCCTATTATTGTAACTGTAAGAGATACAGCGTAGAAAACTTTTCTCATACCGATAAAGTCGATGTGGGTATTTTTAAGAATATGCTCAGTCATTGGTATTGAGAACTGCAGGTTGACTTTTCTCTTCATGAACCATTCAAACATAAGTCGTGTAAGGAAGAAGGCAGTAAAGAGCGACAATACGTTACCAATAACAAGTGTAGTTGCAAATCCCCTGATTGGGCCTGTTCCGAATGTATAAAGAACGATACCTGTAAGAATGGATGTTACGTGCGAGTCGATAATTGCAGAGAATGCATGTTTAAAGCCGTCGACAATAGCCAGCTTTAGCCCTTTCCCTGCTCTCAGCTCATCACGTATTCGTTCATATATCAGTACGTTGGCATCAACCGCCATACCAGTTGTAAGAACGATACCTGCTATACCGGGGAGTGTAAGAACGGCACCCAGTGAAGCAAGAACTCCGAATAGAAGGAATATGTTTGTAAATAGCGCCATGTCAGCAATTGATCCTGCAGTGCTGTAATAGAATACCATATATACAAGGATGATGAGGAATGCAATACCGAAGGAGGTGAATCCCGACTGTATTGCCTCTTTACCAAGTGTAGGACCAACGATGTTGTCAGAAATAATGTGAGCCGGAGCTGGCATCTTACCTGACATAAGTATGTTAGAAAGGTCCTGAGCCTCTTCAATAGTGAAGTCACCGGTAATCTCAGTATTACCTCCGGTAATCTCATTCTGAACTCTGGGGTAGGAACGTACATAGCCGTCGAGTACAACAGCAAGGCAGCGTCCGATATTTTCCCTGGTCATTCTTGCCCATGTCTTGGAACCTTCTGCATTCATCGACATATCAACCTTTATCTGTGATGTAGCGTTACCTGATGAAGGCCTTGATGAGGTAATTGCCTTTCCGTCGAGAGGCGGGCGGCCATCGCGGGTGGTAATTTTCAAAGCATGAAGCTCATATAATGTTTTTGTAGGATCGTATTTATAAGGGTTCTGACTCCAGCGCATTTTAAGATCGCGTGGGAAGAGAGCTTTAATCTGGTTCATCCTCAGATAAGCATCAACCTTAGCAGTATCTCTGACACTTGCTAGTCCAATCATACTCGATGGCATGGGCTGACCTTCCCTCGACACCCTGGGACTAAGGATTCCAAACAGAGGATTCTGTTTTGTAAACACCTCTCTCGATGAAGATTCAGCCTTGTTTGAGGTGGTATCTTTCTTAATAAGATCGAGAAGAGCCTGATCTTTTTTACTGGTGTCAGCAGCAGCAGTTCCTGTTGCGCTCTGTACTTCAGCCGCTTTGGTTTTGTCGGTATTGATCTGAATCTCTTTAAGAAGATTATTAGCGGTTGAGAGGTATCCTATAATCTCGCTGTTTTCATAAGTCTCCCAGAATTCAAGGTTGGCAGTTCCCTGCAGGAGTTCACGAACCCTCTGAGGGTCTTTAACACCAGGAAGTTCAATAAGTATTCTGCCCTTGGTCTGACCCCTTGTAATGTTAGGCTGAACGACACCAAAACGGTCAATCCTGCTCGAGAGAACGTTAAAGGCATTATTAAGAGCTATGTCCGATTCGGTTTTCAGAACTTTTATAACATCTGAATTTGTAGAGTTGAAATTGATTTTGCCTTTCAGTTCAACGGTACCGAAAATAGAAGCAAGTTTCGCATTGGGGTCAAGTTCCTGATAAGCATTCTGGAAAATGTCGATAAAATCACCCTGGGTGGTCTTTCTCCTCTCTTTCGACAATGCCAATGCCTGATTAAAGGTTTTGTCGGTATTGTAATTTGAAAGTGCCCTGAGAATATCGTCAACGGCAACTTCGAGAATTACGTTCATACCACCTTTAAGGTCAAGACCAAGGTTTATCTCCTTTTTCTGGCACTCTTTATAGGTGAAACCCAGATAACTCCATTTTTCCTTTGGGAGTGATGAGATGGAATCAATATACATCACTTCCTTTACCATATCACCCTTTGAAAATTCCCTGGCGTGATTCTTGACACGGGATGATACTGCCGTAAATGACAGTTCCCATATCGTTACCAAGACCAGAGTGATTGTTAAAGCAATTACTAGACCCTTGTTTTGCATTTGTTTATTCTTTTTACAATTAATTCAATAAAATCTGACTGATTCTTATAAGTCGAGGCGCAAAGATATTAAAATTTTGCAAAAACAATTATTTATCAATCTGCGGAATTCGAAGTTTAAAAAATAGTGAATCTGTATTTTCCCTGCCGGACAAATTAAGAACATCACAGAGCCCTAAATGTAATTATGATACTGAAATATTTTAGAAATAAAAAAAAGGCCGGCCTTTGTCCGGTCAGCCCTCTCCTGAATTAATTTAAATCAATTATCGGATAAGTTTATCATAGTCGGTTTCAAGTGGTTGTTTGTTTATAAAATCAAACAAAGACAGGTTACGCATGGTATAAAAATAGTTCCAGTAATCCTGCAATGCCATTACATAAGCCCTCCTGTTCTGGTCTTTACGTGAATCAGCATCATTGAGGTCAAGAACTGCTATCTTTCCAATAAGGAATCTCTGCTTGGTAACTTCATACCTTTTCATAGCCACTGTATCAGACTTTGCAGCAATTGCAACCTGATTTTTCTGAAGATTGAATTGCTCAACACTCAGGGAGAGGTTTTGCTGAAAATCAACCATAGCCTGTTTTGCAGTTACCTCAGCAAGTTCCAGACTCGATTTGGCTGTCTGGTACCTTCCCTTGCCAAGCCCCCAATCGAGAATAGGAAGAGAAAATCCAATTAAAACTCTTTGAGAATTACTGAAGTTTTGATATGCAGAGGAGAGCTCTGTGGCTTGCTGGGATAGTCCAAGAGAAGCTACGAGACTGGCGTTCAATCCTTTAGATGCTTTTGCCTGGGCCGCTGAACTTTGAGCATTAAGGACACTAATCTGTTGTGTCAGAACAGTCGGGTTATTTTGCATGGCAAGGTCCAGAACTTCATTAACATCAACCTGTAAATCAGGTATTTCCGAAGGAAGGAGAAGTTCTATATGTATATTCCCATTATATCCAAGGAAAGATCTCAGCCTTATCTCCCTGTCGCGCAGGTTCATATCGGCCTGTTTCCTTGCTGTTTCGGCGTTAAGCCACGAAAGCTGCATCTGAAGAAGATCGTCTTCTGCAATAGTTCCGAGCTGATACCTGCCTTTTGCGATCCTGTAAAGGGTATCTGCATTCGAATAGTTCATCTCTGCAATCTGCTTGTTTATCTGCGCAAGTGCAAGTGAAAAGAAGTTTTGTACTGCACTCAGGTGAACTGTTTCGATATCGGCAAGATAGGTTTTTTTAGCAGCCTGATATTTTACCGGTTCTATCTTGGTCTGCCACTTAAGGGTATTATATTTTCTTATTGGCTGAGTAACGTTTAGGCTTGCAGGATGGGTAATGTAGTTAGTTCCCAGCTTCCTTTGAATATCTTTAAAAAGAGTAAGATCAGAACTCATTGAAATAATCGTTCCGGTTGGTCCGATATTCTGTGAAAGTGAGAGAGTCCCCAGGTTACTAATTGTATTCTTCGGGGTATAGATGTATAGTTGTTGCTGGGAGTCATAAACCTTGTCAAGGCCATTGCTGAAGTCGGGAGTTGTACCCGAAAGAGTAAGCGATGGAAGGAACTGAGCCTTATATGACCTGTACTGCCAGTAGCTGGACCTGAAACGGTGTTTTGCCATGAGGGCATTGGGAGATTGTTCTTCGGCAAGTTTTATTACTTCAGTAAAAGTAAGTTTCTTAATCTCCTGTGCCTCTGTTAGAGAAGTGGCTGCCATAAAGAAAGCTATGGCAGAAAATAAGTATATCTTTTTCATTTTTAACAAATTATTCATATCTCAATGATTCAATAGGATCTTTTTCCGATGCTCTTTTTGCAGGTGAATAACCAAAAATAACACCTACAGCTGCTGAAACTCCGAAAGCAATAAAGACGGAGAAGAATGAAACAATAGTCATAATCCCCGCTATCTGTTGTATCAGCTTGGCCATTATTACCCCAAAAAATATTCCAAGAAATCCGCCTGATACACTAATGAGTACGGCTTCGGACAAAAACTGGACTACAATATCCATCTTCTTGGCACCGATAGCCATTCTGGTACCAATCTCCTTAATCCTCTCCATGACTGAGGCAAACATTATATTCATAATACCAATTCCGCCAACGATGAGAGAAATGCTGGCGATAGCCCCAAGTACAATATTAAAAATATCCTTTGTCCTTTGCTGTTGTTTAAGAAGAAGTTCAGGAACGGTAATTTCAAAATCCTTTACTCCTGTATGCCTGCGGGTGAGCATTCTGCTAAGAATCTCCGTAGATGGCTGAAGTTGTTCTGTTTCTGTAACCTGAACAACTATCCTGTCGAGCTGGTTATAGTTGGTTTCTACATCACTCGAGGCATCGGAACTGCTGGAGACAACCCTTGCAACCATTCCTCCACCGGGGCCGCCCATCCCGAAAAAGACATTTGAAGTGGCTTCTGAAACGAGTTTGGTATTCAGAAGAGCCCTGTTCTGGTAACGCAGCAACATGGTCTGAATCGGAATGTAAATATTATCATTATAAACATTGACTCCCTTTTCCTCAAAACCGGTCAGGCTGACATTTGTTTTCTGCAGAACACCAATGACTTTCAGCCATATTCCGTTAAACTTAATATACTGACCTATTGGGTCCATGGTACTGAAGAATTTTGCCCTTATGTTTGCTCCGATAATACAAACCTGTATCCCGTTATTCTCCTGATAATTATTAAAGAAGGCGCCACCAATAAGGGGAAGATTATAAAGGTGGAAGTAATCATTTGACACTCCAACAAGCTTTGCAGTATATTTTACACCATTGAGCATTGCAGTGGAGTTAAATGATATCTCAGGGCTGATTCTTTTTACTGAGGGTAATGTTTGTTTGATAGCATCCACATCAAGCATGTTTAGTCCCCTTGAGAATTTCTTCTGTTGTTTTTCGCCCTCAGTGGTGGAGGAAGATGTTTTATCGGGTATTACAGGGTTTACTAAAATGTTGTTAACCCCTACCATCTTCATCTGCTCCATGATTTCCTGTTTGGCCCCTTTACCAATAGCAAGCATGGCAATTACGGCCGCTACACCAAATATTATCCCAAGGGCCGTAAGCATCGATTTAAGCTTATTCGACACAATCGATTCAACAGCAATCTCGATATCGTGGTAATACCGTAATATGAATTTAAACATACTGTTTCTTTTTTAATTATATATTTTACGGAGTCTGGTCATTTCATTTCTCCAAAACTACTGTGGCTGCACTTGTGGTTGGTTTTGGCCACCTCTTCCTGATGAATCCCTTCGGAAACCGCCCTGTTTACGCATGTTCATGAAGCGACGCATTGCAGCAGTATCTCTCTGTCCGCCCTGCTGGTTACGCATATTCATGAACCGACGCATGGCTGCAGTATCCCTTTGCATTCCCTGGACGGGAACCTGACCCTGTCCCTGTATTGCACCTGGTGTTGCTCCCAGTGCTCCGGGTGCTCCCTGTGCTGAACCTTGCTGTGTCCCTCGTCCTGCTCTCATCTGCTGAAAACGCTGCATCATTTCAGGAGTTATCTTCATATTGCCACCTCGATTCATACCACCTGTCATACCGCCTGGCATACCGCCTGGCATTCCGCCTGGCATTCCGCCTCCCATAGCTCCAGGGTTCATAGCCTGCATGCTCTCAGCTGCTTTGGCAGCTTCTTCACGAATGCGCTTCTCCTCTTCCTTCCTGACTCTCTCCTTCTCTTTAATAACTGAAATCAGATTCTGCCCTACAAGTTTGAATCTGTCAGGTTTTTCCGGAGTACTTAAATAAAGCATTACGCCTGGTTCAAGTCCCTGTTCTACAACAACATTATTCTCATTCGATTCTCCAAGAACCAAAATCTGCCTGACCCCTTTCTTAAGATAAACAAATGGAAGACTGTCAGCACCTGTCTGAACGCATTCCAGAGGAATATAGGTAACATCAGTAATGGTTTTGGTGACGATCTTGTTACCGGTTGTCATCGAAGGTCTGAGTATCGGATCTGACCCATTAACATCAACAAGCACTTCAAACACCTTGGCATCAGCATTAGGCAACTGCTCTCCAATGTTTGCAACGCTTTTTACTATGCCTGTATAAGTTTTCTCTGGAAATGCATCAACCACAATACTGACTTTCTGATCCGGTTTAACCTTACTAACATCAATTTCATTGACGTAGGTCTTGGATATCATCGACGACATATCGGGAAGAGTGGCAACCACATTATCCCATGGACTGATTGAAGAACCCACCTTTCTTTTAGCACCGGTCCTGTCACGTTTATAAATTATCATTCCATCCGAAGGGGCTATTATCTTAAATTTCGACAATACGGTCTGAAGATCTGAAACCCTTATCTCCTGTTCTGAAAGTGTATTTTTATTGGTCTTCATATCCGATTTTGCCTTCTCAATCTGAAGTGAATAACCTTTTATTGCCTGATCAAGTGACCTGTTTGCCTTATCAAGTGATATCTCAGCCTGACGAATTGTCGTAGGCGGCTCGTATTTAGACTGATCGAGGGTTATATGGGCCTCTTCGACCGAGAACCTCAGATTCTTTATATTGTCGCGAAGATTACTTAGAGTAACTGCTGTATCCAATATTTTCATCTCAAGGTTAGTGTTATATGTAGTGAGCTTCTCGAGTTCATCTTTCAATGTATTGTCGAATGAAGTCCTGTCGAGTGTTGCAACATAATCGCCCATTTTAACCTCAGTTCCTTCAGGAACCATATCGGTAATCTTAATATCCATAACCCTGATACCCCTGCTCTGGGTAAAATCGGGACCACTGATATCGGTTGAATTCTTTGCCTGCAACTCACCGGTGGTGGTTACAACAACATCAAATTGCCCTTTTTTTGATTCTGCATAGAGATTGGCCACCTCCTTTTTGGCTGTTGCCTTGCTGAATACAATAAGAATTATTATTCCAACAACAACGACAATACCTGAAATAATTACTGTTCTCTTCATTATTAAATGATTTTATACTTTGTCCGGTGAAACCTATTATTAACAATATCAAACTTATACAAATGAAAATGGTTTAGTTTATTTCGATTGGATTAAAATCTGGCAAAACAGAGAGGTTCTCATTTGAAATTAAAATGCTTATCTTAAAAGTCAGGTACAAAAATATCTAAAAGGCTCATGCGTACTGATGTCATTAACAATAATTAACATCGACTCTGCAATACTGTTTAAAAGACAGCGGAACAGACTATTTTATTCCAGATTGTGAGAAAAGAATCCAATTTTAGACATTTTTAACAATCGAGATTACCGAATCTGCATATTCATCAGCTTCAGTTACGGTTCTTCCCTCAGCATAAATCCTCATTATCGGCTCTGTATTTGATTTTCTTAGCTGCACCCAGCCATTCTCAAGTTCAATCCACAATCCGTCCCTCTCATCTGTTTTTTTGTCGGCAAATTGTTTCCTGACTGCAGCCAGTATCTTGCTGAAGTCGGAATCGGGTGCAAGAATAAGTTTCCTTTTTGCAATTGTATAATCGGGATATGTTTTCCTGAGTTCAGAGCATTTCATTTTGCTTCTGGAAAGATGGGTCAGGAAAATTGCAATACCTGCCAGGGCATCGCGGCCATAATGAAGTTCGGGATAGATGACGCCACCATTTCCCTCACCCCCGATTACTGCATTTCTCTTCTTCATCTCTTCAACCACATTGACCTCACCTACTGCCGAAGAATAATGAGTGAAACCATGTTTCCTTGTAACATCGCGCAGTGCCCTGGTCGAAGATAGATTCGATACAGTACTGCCCGGAGTGTGGCTTAGTATGTAATCAGAGACTGCCACCAAAGTGTACTCTTCACCGAACATGCTTCCATCCTCGCATATTACTGCAAGACGGTCGACATCGGGATCAACAACAAAGCCAACATCGGCTTTCTCCCTTTTCATCAGTTCGGATATATCTTTAAGGTTTTCAGGCAGAGGCTCCGGATTATGAGCGAAGTTACCATCGGGTTTCGTATTTAGTTCAATGATATTATTAACACCGAGAGCATTAAGCAACTTAGGCAGAACAATTCCTCCTACTGAATTGACGCAATCGATGGCAACAGTAAATGAACTTTTCCCAATATCTGCAACCGATACAAGAGGAAGGGCAAGAACCTGTTCAATATGACGCTGATCCCAGGAGTCATCATTTTCAATTGTCCCTGGCGAGTCGACGTTAGCAAATACAAAATCCTCCTTTTCAGCTATATCAAGAACCTGCAGCCCATCACTGGCAGAGAGAAATTCTCCATTTTCATTCAGCAATTTGAGGGCATTCCATTCGGCGGGGTTATGGCTTGCTGTGATAATGATTCCGCCATTAGCATTGTTTCCTGTAACAGCGACCTCAACGGTGGGTGTTGTCGCCATACCAAGGTCGACCACGCTGATGCCGAGGCTACGTAAAGTTGTAATTATTAAATTATTAACCATTCCTCCTGATTTCCTGGCATCCCTTCCCACGATAACCTTCAGATCTTTCCGCTTATTTCTTTGCTGGATCCAGGTACCATATGCAGCTGCAAACTTGACTATATCAACAGGAGTAAGCGATTCGCCCGGCTTTCCGCCAATTGTTCCCCTGATACCTGAAATGGATTTTATAAGTGCCATTAAGTTTGTGATTTGATTTACACAAAGGTGCAAAAAAAATTACAAATCACTAATATCGCTAAATAATTGTACCTTTGCACCCTGATAAATGACTGATATGGAGAATAGAAAACCTCTACCGGAGCGACGCGAAAGAACTGGGAAGTTTCAGACCGATAAGGTTCGCAGCAATGTGCGGGGTGAAAAAACAAATTTACTAAAGAACAAGAAAGAGTCTGGCGCTGCTAAAAAGGTTGTTACACTAATCAGACTAAACCGCTTTATCGCCAACAGCGGCTTGTGTTCACGCCGTGATGCTGACGAACACATTAAAAACGGCTTAATAAGCGTAAACGGCAAGCTGGTTACTGACATGGGAATGAAGGTAACCTACGATGATGACGTAAGGTTTAAAAACAGGAAGCTATCGTCGGAGAAGAAAGTTTATATTCTGCTGAACAAGCCAAAAGATTTTGTCACAACGGTTGAAGATCCTCATGCCGATCATACTGTTCTGGAACTCATCGGAGACGGATGTAAAGAGAGGGTATATCCTGTGGGAAGGCTCGACAAGGCAACTACCGGAGTCCTCTTACTTACCAACGACGGCGATCTGGCAGGGAAGCTTACCCATCCAAAATATAAAAGAAAGAAGATTTACCATGTATTCCTCGACCATGCTGTTACGAAAAATGATCTTGTCAAGATGACGGAAGGCATTGAGCTTGATGGAATCACAATAGCCGCTGATGCTGTTTCATATGCTGACCTCGATGATAAGACCCAGATTGGAATCGAACTTCACTCGGGCCAAAACAGGGTAGTAAGAAGGATGTTTGAATCGCTCGGTTATAAGGTTAAGAAGCTTGACAGGGTTTATTTTGCAGGACTTACCAAGAAAAATGTAGCCAGGGGAAAATGGAGATTCCTCACCGAAAAAGAGATAAGCATGCTTAAACGGGGAATTTTTTAATAGACCTTTATGAATCATAAATCAGGTTTTGTAAATATTCTCGGCAATCCCAATGTTGGGAAATCGACAATCATGAATGCACTTGTTGGGGAAAAGCTTTCCATAATAACCTCGAAAGCCCAGACTACCCGTCACAGGATAATGGGTATTGTTAACGGAGACGATTTTCAGATTGTATATTCTGACACTCCCGGGATATTAAAACCACGCTATACCCTGCAGGAGACGATGATGGGCTTTGTCAACACTGCCCTCTCCGATGCCGACATGATCATATATGTGACCGATGTCAATGAGCAGAATGTGTCAGGAGGTGAGTACCTTCAGAAAATAAAAGAGTCTGGTATACCTACTATTATTGCAATCAATAAAATTGACCTGACCGATCAGGTCAAGCTTGAAAAGATAGTCAGTACTTGGCATCTTGCTTTTCCTGATTCCCCGGTGATTCCTGTTTCAGGACTTATTAAATTCAATCTTGAAACACTTTTGAATGTGATACTTACAAAGCTTCCGGAAAGTCCTCCTTTCTTTCCGAAGGATCAGCTGACTGATAAATTTGAACGTTTTTTCGCATCGGAGATAATTCGTGAAAAGATACTGCTGAACTATGATAAAGAGATTCCCTATTCTGTGGAGATTGAGATTGAGAGTTTTACCGATGCGAAAAACCTGATCAGCATTAGGGCTTTGATACATGTTGCCCGCGACAGTCAGAAGGGAATAATTATTGGACACAAGGGATCTATGCTGAAAAAAGTTGGAACTGAGGCACGTCGTGATATGGAGGATTTCTTCGCAAAAAAAGTCTTCCTCGAACTATATGTCAAAGTTTCCAAGGACTGGAGGGATAAACCCCAGTCCTTAAAGAAATTTGGTTATAACTAAGATGAATCTGAATATTTATAATGAGTAGAATTGTAGCAATAGTCGGAAGGCCAAATGTCGGTAAATCCACTCTCTTTAACCGGCTTACCGACTCGAGGGAAGCAATAGTTGACGAATTGAGCGGAGTAACACGCGACCGCAATTATGGAATGTCGGAATGGAATGGAATTAGTTTTTCAGTCATAGATACCGGCGGTTATGTCGAAAATTCTGATGACATTTTTGAGGAAGAGATTAACAAACAGGTAGTTCTGGCAATTGAAGAATCAGATCTTATTCTGTTGATGGTCGACGTAACCTCAGGCATTCATGACCTCGATCGATCAGTCTCTTCTCTGCTCAGGAAAAGTGACAAGCAGGTACTGTTGGTTGTGAACAAGGTTGATAATCATGAAAGACTTATCGACGCAACAGAGTTTTATGGTCTTGGTCTCGGAGAATATTTCGCTTTGAGTTCCATAACAGGCAGCGGAACCGGTGAGCTGCTTGATGCAGTAGTTAAAGCGCTGCCATCGGAAGAGATCTCCCCTGTTCCCGACCTCCCAAGGATTGCTATCGTTGGCCGTCCTAATGTTGGCAAATCGACACTTGTGAATTCTCTCCTTGGCGAAGAAAGAAATATTGTTACTCCTTTAGCAGGCACCACACGGGACTCGATATACACCAGATACAACAAGTTTCAGCACGACTTTCTGCTTGTCGACACTGCGGGATTGAGAAAAAAGGGAAAGGTCAGTGAAGATATTGAGTTCTATTCAGTTATGAGGGCCGTACGAACTATTGAAAACTCCGACATATGTCTCCTTCTTCTGGATGCAACCAGAGGGATTGAGGCGCAGGACCTGAATATTATATCCCTTATTCAGAAGAACAACAAGGGAATGATAATCCTTATCAACAAGTGGGACCTGGTTGAAAAGAGCAACAATATAACTGTTGAGATGGAGAAACAGATCAGGGAGAAGACGGCGCCATTCACAGATTATCCTATACTTTTCATCTCTGCGGTTAACAAACAAAGGATTCACAAAGTCCTTGAACTAATTGAACAGGTTAATACAAACAGGAGAAGAAAGATAAGTACATCGGAACTAAATGAAGTGCTGCTTGAAATTGTCCATAATAATCCTCCCCCATCGACTAAGGGTAAATATGTTAAGATCAAATATGTAACACAGCTTCCTTTGTATACTCCTGCTTTTGCCCTCTTCTGCAACCTGCCCCAGTACGTTAAGGAACCTTATAAAAGATATATTGAAAACAGGTTACGGGAAAAATATGATTTTTCAGGAGTGCCTGTCAGAATATTTTTCAGGAAAAAATGATCAACTTTGGTGTGGTTTTTGTTCCTGAAATATGATATTTGAAAAACATGAGAAAAATAAATTTCCTGCTTATCCTTTTTACCGGCATGGCAATTCTGTTTTCATGCAAGAAGATTGAAACCTTGCCAGCGACTCCAAGTGTTAAGTTCACAAGCTTTGCTGTCTTTGACACAACTGATATTCTTGGCAACACAGAAAAGGGAGGCAGGTTAAAATTCTATTTCGAAGACGGTGACGGTGATATGGGGCTGGCTGAACCTTCTGCCGGACAAACTGATACCACCAACCTCTTTCTGACTCTTTACCGGAAAACCAACGGGGCAATGGTTCTGGCATCCGACAATGACCCTTTGAAACCATCGGCATACAGGATACCATATATGACCAGAACCGGTACCAACAAAATATTAAAGGGTACAATTTCAGTTACTTTCGTCTATCTCTTCTGGTCACCAACCGACACTATAAGATATAACTTCTTTATTAAAGACAGGGCTGGGCATGTCAGCAATGTAGACTCAACAAGCGTGATATTTTTTTAAATTTCCGCTATCCGGAACTATAAATATTATACCCTGACTCCCATAAAAATCACATCATCGACCTGGTCAAAACTACCCTTCCAGTCGAGGAAGAATTTCGACATAGCCTCATCCTGTTCAGCCATCGGAAGCTTTGAGATCTCTTCAACCAGTCGTTTAAGTCTGGCTATTTTCAGCTTCTTGCCGTCCGTCCCGCCAAACTGGTCGGGCAGACCATCGGAAAAGAAATATAGTGTATCACCCTCATTAAGATAATACTCCTGATCGTCGAAAAATTTCTCATATAACGACTCACCCCCTACCGACAACCTGTTGCCCCTGATGTAAAAGGGTTCTCCGTTAATTACAATAATAATCGGTCTCATAGCAGAGGCGAACAATACGTGGCGTGTTTTTATATTAACCTCGCAGATAACCATATCCATACCATCATTGGCCACTCCAAGCTCCGAATTTTGGTTAAGTGTAGTAAAAATCTGCCTGTCGAGCATCTTGAGTATGGTTGACGGCTTGGTAATCTTCTGCCTGTTGACGATATCCTGTAGAAGGGTAGATCCGATCATTGACATAAATGCCCCCGGAACTCCGTGACCTGTTGAGTCGGCACAAACAATCATGAACCGTTCCTCATCAAGTTTGTCGAACCAGTAAAAGTCACCACTTACAATATCGCGGGGGTGGAACAGAATATAAGCATCTTTGAAAGTCTCTTTCAGCTTGGCTATATCAGGCAGAATGCTCGTCTGTATCCTCTTTGCATAATTAATGCTATCGGTTATCTCTATGTTCTGGGTCTCTATTTCAGCCTTTTGCTGACGGATCATGCTGGTCCTCTCATCAAGTTCTTTCTCGAGGTATTCCTGGATTTTCTTCTGGGCTTTTTCCCTCTGTCGTACAATAAATGTCAAAATAGCAATAACAGCAGCAATTACAAGGAGAATAAACCACCATCTCTTCCATACAGGGTGGCTGATAATTATCTCAAACGATAAGGGTGTCTCACGTGTAAGCCCATCCAGGGTCCTGGAAATCAAATTGAACTTATATTTTCCGTCACCAAGACTGTAAGTTACTTCACGAGAATCATTTAACTCAGTCCAGCCAAGATCATAATTCTCAAGGAAGGTGCTGTAATAAACCTTATCGGGATTAGCGAAACTAATACCAGTAAATGATACTTTAACTAAATATTTACGGCTGTAGGGTAGTATTATGGAAGGAGTGTAATCGTACCTAACATCATTTACTGTAATATAATTTATGTTATTAAGCGGAGCCGTATTTCTATTCTTGTCCTTTGCCCTGTCATAGACAACAACTCCCTGAGTGGTCCCAATAAAGATCTTTTTATCAGATGACTCAAACATGGCATTCGGATTACAGGTACCCTCATGAGCAAATCCTGATCCATAGATCCTGATTATTCTTTTCCCGGCATCGTACCTTGAAAATCCTTTGTCGTGGCCAATCCAGATTTCATTTTCAGAGTCGGAAAGGATTCCATAACAATAGTTTGAGAAGAGATCGTTAGATCTGGTGATGGCAGTAACAGAATCATTATGGCATTTAAAAACACCGTTCCCTTCTGTTGCTGCCCAGAGGTTTCCCTCTTTATCCTGGGCAATTGACAGCAACTTATTCTTGGTACTTCCGCTCATCGATCCTGTACCATGTATGATATTGAAGTCCTTATCAATCCAGTAAATCTTATCCGTTTCGGTGGCTACACAGATATTGCCATTCCGGTCGGAGAATAGTTTATTTATACTGTTATGAGGCAGCCCTTTGTTAATATCGAAGCGTTCAATAACAGTTGATCCGGTTTTATCGAGCAGGAGCAGACCATTCGAGGTTGCAAGCCAGACACCCCTGGCATCTGCTATTATATCCTTAATAAAATCCGAACCGGAATCGCCCGATTGGTAAGCTTTTCGAACTGATCCTGAGATATTCCTGACAAATAACCCGCTGCCTGCTGTTCCAATCCACAGATTACCGGCATTATCGGGGAAGTAGGATGTTATTTCAGCATTTGCAGTCTGATGGATCAGATTTGTAAAAGAGAGGGACCTTCCTGAAGCTGCATCAAAAATATGAAATCCTGCAGGTGTTCCCAGAATATAGTTTATACCTGAGTTTCCGGCATAAATAATATTATTTTGTGAAGCATCTGATCCGGGCTGATAAAAGCTGAATGCATAGGATGCAAGCATTGACACCCCTTTTCCATAAGTGCCAAACCAGAAATTACCCTCTATGTCCTGCAAAACAGTTTTTACATCGTTTGTGCCAAGACCGGATTTGGAGTTGTAATATCTTAATGAACTGATTGTCTCAGAATTTCCTGACAGGGAGATCTGTATCACCCCTGAACCGAAAGTAGAAACCCAAATACTCTTATCCTGATCTTCCGTTATTGACTGAACGCTGATTGAATTCAATTCAGGGTGATTTATGAATCTGGAAACTGAGCCTCCTGATTCTGTCATTCTGAGATTGAATAATCCGTTCCCTTCGGTTCCCGCCACAAAATTCTGACCTCCGGCTAATTGGAAAATTGATGTCACAGTTGAATTGTCGAAGCCTTCCACTGATCCTTCCTGCGAAAGGAGCTCCTTGTCGACCTTAAAAACCAGGATATTCTCGCGGGTTCCCAGCAATAGTTTTCCATTATTGTTAAAACAGGCTGAGAAAACAACAACATCAGAAGGAAGTGAATATTTAAAAATATTGCCGGTATGCAAGGGGTCGACCCTGAAAACGACATCACCCTGCGGTATTACATACACCTGTCCGTCGGGCCCGTCGACAATTGCAGTTATGCTTCGCGAATTGTTAAGGGGAAGGCCCGTCAGTTTATTTCCTTCGGCAATGAAAACCGAACCATCGCTGCAACCGAACCAGAGCTTACCTGTTTTATCCCTGAAGCTTACTGAAGGAATCCGGCCTGTAACAGAATCGGGGTACTGAACCGGATAGAAATCAAAACCATCAAATCGGGAAAGTCCAAACCCTGTTCCTATCCACATATAACCGTCATTTGACTGGTTGATAGTGTAAACAAAGCCATTGGGAATATTGCTCTCCGCCCCATAGTTTCTGAAACTGTACATCTGTCCCGACACAATGGAAGAACATGCTAATAAGCAATAGAATATGCAGCTTTTTATTTTTGTAATGGCTTCGTGTCTCATTTAGTCATTATCTTAATTTTTAAGAAGAACTCTTCAGAGAGTCATTTTTGTTTATTATCTACCCTGACGGGAGGCGAACTATTATTGAGCTGTTGTGAATTAGCTGTTTTTGTCTGACTGGCAGGCATTATCTTAGCCGGTTTATTCTTCGGAGGAAGCCGCTTTATCCCGGTTTGTGGATCATATACCGGCACTCCTCCAATAGGTGAACTGTAAAACGGAAGGGCAATATCATGCTGATCTTCAATGGTAACTATCACATTATTATTCTTCACAAGTTCACCCTGTCTTTTGTGAAACTGAAAATCGAGTGAGGAGCCAATCTCAGGAGGTTCAATAGGTATCTTGGAAGAGGTCCACTCCTCTTCATTGGATATTTTTGCCTTGATCCCCTGTTTATAC
>CAIPJU010000064.1 GCA_903865465.1 uncultured Bacteroidota bacterium | reverse complement strand
CTTTATTACCCGGGTGATGCCAGTGCAAAAGAGGGCCTTTCGCTTATAAAATAAGTAAAAAGATATCTTAACTTTTGTAATTTTATCCTCGCTGAATTAAAATATTATGAATTAATATAATGCAAAACAAACGGATAAAATTTACTGAACTGATCCTTTTGCTTTTCGTATGGCTGGTGTTGCTCTTTACACCCATCCTATTCAGACAGGATATCTACAGCCCCGTAAGAAGAAGCATATTCAATCAGATGCAGATTATTATACCGCTTATAGTATTATTTATAATAAACAGGTTCATCCTGGTGCCTTTCATCTTTTTCAGGAACAGACAGGTTTTTTATGTGTTTACGGTGTTGACTTTGATTGTTCTTTTTACAACCGGCTTATATCTTTATAATAAGAATTTTAGTGATGTTCCCCCCTTCGATAATGCCCAGTATGAAGATCAGATGAGAACTCCCCCCTATGCTTTCCCCGGAGGGGCTGATCCCTTTGGAAACCTCCGGCCTGCTCAAACCCGTCAAAAGCCGCTTCCCCCCTTTGCCAACTTCCTGATTTTTGCAATACTTATTGTTGGCTTCGACACCGGTTTATTGTCTGGTCTCCGCAGTATCAATATTGAAAATGAAAAGACACGACTGGAAAAAGAGAATATGGCTGCCCAGCTTGTTCTCCTTCGTAACCAGGTAAGTCCTCACTTCCTGATGAATACTCTGAACAACATTCATTCCCTGGTAGACATTAATTCGGAAGAGGCCAAGGAAGCGATTATAAAACTATCGAAAATGATGAGGTATCTCCTCTATGAGACAGAGACCGAAAAAACCACATTAAGAAGGGAAGTAGAGTTTCTTGAGAGTTATATAGACCTCATGAAATTAAGGTTTAACGAAAAGGTCAGGATAGGATTGAAACTGCCGGATGAAATCCCTGACAAAACCATACCTCCTTTCATTTTTATATCGTTGATCGAGAATGCATTTAAACATGGAGTCAGCTATAAAGATGAATCTTTTATAAGCATTGACCTTTCGATTGAAGAGAACAGGCTGTTGCTTAATGTAGAAAACAGTAAATCGGAGAAAAGCCGCATAGAAGAATTTTCAGGAATAGGTATTGAAAACACACGGAAACGACTGGCTCTGCTCTATGGTGACAAGTACCATATGGGCATTGTTGATGGAAAAGAAATCTTTAGGGTTAATCTATCTGTACCTCTATGATAAGATGTATCGCAATCGATGATGAGCCTCTGGCCCTTAGACAAATAACCGGGTATATAAAGAAGACACCCTTCCTTGAACTGACCGGGACATGCGAAAGTGCACTTCAGGCGCTGGAAACTATTGGAAAAACCGAGGTCGATGTTATGTATG
The DNA here is from genome assembly GCA_903865465.1 of uncultured Bacteroidota bacterium. Lineage (GTDB taxonomy): Bacteria > Bacteroidota > Bacteroidia > Bacteroidales > VadinHA17 > LD21. Next base: position 722 of record CAIPJU010000064.1, on the reverse strand, counting down.
TCGATATCAATATGCCCGACCTCAGCGGGATGGATTTCGTAAAAACACTCGAAAATCCCCCGGGAATTGTATTTATTACTGCATATAGTGAATATGCACTCGAGGGCTTCAGGGTTGATGCTATCGATTACCTGCTTAAACCTATCAGTTACAGCGATTTTCTGAAATCAGCCAATAAGGTAAGGTTATGGTTTGAAAAACTAGCTACTAAATCGGAGGAGATCAGAAGCGATAAAAACTTCCTCTTTATCAAATCGGATTATAAGATATTACGTATAAACTTCGATGACATTACCTATATCGAGGGAATGAGCGAATACATCAAAATCCACTTAACCAACTCGAAACCTGTAGTGACTCTGCTGAGCATGAAGGCTATAGAAGAACAGCTGCCAAATGAGAAATTCATGAGGGTTCATCGTTCATATATTGTCAGTCTCGGAAAAATTTCAGTCATCGAGAGGAACCGCATCATCTTCGATGGCAATGTTTATATTCCAGTCAGCGATCAGTATAAAACCATCTTCCAGAATTATATCGAAAAGAATTTTTTAAGCTGATATCAGAAAAACCTTCCTTACATATCGATACCTTCATGAAGTTAATTTACTGGTTTATGAAAGTCATTTATATGATTTATATGAGTATCGGGAATCGCAAATAAGAATTCAATGATTTTCTTCGTTTTCTCCGGCCCTAAAGGGAGCGAAGAAAATCAATTG
>CAIPJU010000063.1 GCA_903865465.1 uncultured Bacteroidota bacterium | reverse complement strand
GCCTCGGTGAGCGTCTTATATTCAGGAACAATGGCAGCCGCAATCGAAGGCTGTCTCTATGGAATTAACTCGGTTGGCTTCTCGCTGAACAGTTTTTCTCCGGCTGCTGATTTTACAGTTTGCAAGGAGTATATTCGTACTGTGATGAACCATCTTGCTGCGAATCCGCTTCCCGTTGGAGTCTGCCTGAATGTCAATATACCCGCAGTAAAACAGGGTGAGATAAAAGGGATAAGAGTTTGTCGTCAGTCGAAAGGTAACTGGCAGGAGGAGTTTGAGAAGAGGAAAGACCCTTCAGGAAAGACATATTACTGGCTTACCGGTGTGTTCAAAAATCATGAACCTGAAGCAGAGGATACCGATGAGTGGGCCATTGCAAACAAATACGTCTCGGTCGTTCCTGTTACTGTCGATATGACAGCCCATTCTTACATTGATGAACTGAAAAAAGGATTTAAGTAATGACAATTCCTGAAAAATACGACAGGATGTCCACTGGCCTTATTAGCGGATTTTTTCTGCCATTTCTGATAGGCATTACAGTTTTTATGTTTTCAGCTTCGAAATACTCCCTTCATTCCTACATTGCCAGAATAATACAATCAGATATTACTACTCATGCCATAACTCTCTGCGTTTTTCCCAATGTATTCCTCTTTCTTCTGTTTAACCACTTCGATATGCTAAGGGCTTCACGGGGTGTACTGGGAACGACCATTTTCTGGGCAATCGTGGTATTTGGATTAAAATTCTTGTCATGAAATATTTCATTATAGCCGGTGAACAGTCAGGCGATCTTCATGGATCAAATCTCATCAGTGGTATTGTGAATTCCGATAGCAAGGCTGAAATAGTTTGTTGGGGTGGCGATCTGATGGAAGGAGCAGGGGCAAAATTACTGGTTCATTACAGGAAACTGGCCTTCATGGGCTTTGTTGCCGTATTGAAAAACCTTGGTGCAATCTCACAAAACCTTAAGCTTTGCAGTCAACAGATAGTTGATTACAATCCCGATGTTGTGATATTTATCGATTACGGAGGATTCAACATGAGAATGGCCCGCTTTGCAAAAGAAGCCGGTTTCACAACCTTCTACTATATATCACCAAAATTCTGGGCCTGGAATGAAGGGAGGGTTAAAAAAGTAAAGAAATATATCGACCGGATGTTCATAATCTTTCCTTTCGAAGTCGATTTCTATAAAAAATACGGGATTGACGTCAGTTATCACGGCAATCCTGTTGTTGATGAAATTGAAAGAAAGAGATCTGCTTTTGCATCAGGCGATAAACTGAAAAATTCAATTGGAACAGATGGCCGTCCGGTAATTGCCTTGTTGGCAGGCAGCAGGAAACATGAAATTGAATTTGTTCTTCCGCAGATGGTTAAAATAGTGAATCATTTTCCTGAATATCAGTTTGTACTGGCGGGGGTGAAGAATATGTCAGACGACGTTTACAACAGGATAATAGGAGACCAGCCTGTCAGGCTCGTAAAAGAGCGCACCTATGAGATTCTATTCACAGCTGAAGCTGCGCTCGTGACCTCGGGCACTGCAACACTTGAAACAGCTATCATCGGGACACCTCAGGTAGTGTGCTATAAGGCCGATTTCTTTTCGATTCTTATAGCATGGATAGTTATTAGGGTTAAGTATATTTCGCTTGTCAATCTCATTCTTGGGTATGAAGCCGTAAGAGAACTTAAGCAGTATGATCTTAATGAGAGGAACCTTTTAAAAGAACTTAAGGATATTGTCCCTGGTGGGAAAAAGAGGGATCAAATGTTGTCGGATTATAATTTGCTGAAGTCAAAGTTAGGCCCGGCAGGCGCATCATTCAGGATTGCAGCCGAGATGGTTAAGGAATTGGAAATGAGAGGTAACACAGAGTTGCACAGAGGTTAACTGAGTTACACGGAGAGTACTCGGAGAATTTGTTATTTCATGATATTGGATTTGGGGATTTCCATATTAATGGAGGGGAAAATATAAAATTAATTCACATTACTTGAATTATGCTGCGTTTCAGCTTAATGATTTTATTACTGATCGCTCTCAGTATTAACGGTTTGGCCCAGGTACAGATTAAGCTGTTTTCTGCCCGTCCGGTTAGTTCCGCATTTTTTAGAGTTTCATCTGGTCAATATCAGTTGGAAGGAGGCGGGAAGAAGTTGACATTGCAAAAAGGTGACTGTTTATCAATATCATGCGTAAATGGTTCTCTGAAAGTTGACGCTTCAAACTATGGCTCCTTATCCTGTTCCTCTTTTAAAATTTATGGAGATGGAGGAGAAAATAAGTTTTCAATCTCTTCCGGCGGAAAATCGACCCCAATGCGTAACTATTCAGGAAAAATCTCCTGTTTCGCCTCGGGAACGAATATTATTTTGCTGAATAGCTGTTCTGTTGAAGATTACATAGCAGGAGTTGTTCAGGCCGAAGGGGGCAGCAGGCAGAATCAGGAATATTACAAAACACAAGCTGTTCTTGCACGAACTTACCTTGTCAGATACCTGAAAGATAATCAGCCATTTGGAAGCGTTGTTTCCGATGACAAACATTGCCAGGTATTTTTCGGCATCACTGAGGACAAAAATATTATGAGGGCAGTTCTTGAAACTAAGGGAGAGGTTATAATGGGAGGTGACAGCCTTGTTATCGAATCGGCCTTTCATTCAAACTGTGGCGGGGAGACTTCATCCTCCGAAGATGTCTGGCTGATTCAGCAACCCTATCTTAAAAAAGTTAACGATCCTTACTGTACTCATGCGCAGAACTCAAGATGGGAGCGACAGGTTAGCGTGAAGCAATGGGTGGAATATTTAGTAAAATCAGGCTATGGCGGTCCTGTAAATGATCCTGCCATTTTCGGGTTTTTACAGGAAAAAAGGTTGGTAGATTATTCAGCAGCTCACTTTTCCATTCCATTTACCAGGATACGATCGGAGATGCATCTTCCGTCTGCCTTTTTCTCGGTTATAATTAACGGCGATTCAGTTATCCTTAAAGGAAAGGGATTCGGCCATGGGGTAGGCCTCTGTCAGGAAGGGGCGATGGAAATGGCCATGGAGGGATTTAACTACAGGCAGATAATAGCATTTTATTTTAGTGGTGTTACTATTCATGATATTAGTGAAACTCTGTTGCCCCGGGGGCTATTGTCAATGCTGAACAGCGTTCAGTTGAACTAATAGTCGGTATAAAGAGAATATGTTTCTGTGTCAATCGTGCATCAATTATGGTGCCTCCATCACAATAAGCTTTATATTTGGGCGTATATTGTAAATTATTTTATCCAGGCAGTATGTTTGCAATTTTCAGAAAGGAGATAAGTGGTTTCTTCAGCAGCCTCACCGGTTATATAGTAATTGTGGTTTTTCTGCTGATTAACAGTATGTTCATGTGGGTTTTTCCGGGAGAATGGAATATCCTCGACAGCGGCTATGCAGGTTTGGATACCCTCTTTTTTCTTTCTCCCTGGGTCTTCCTTTTTCTTGTACCCGCCGTTACAATGAAGATGATTGCCGAAGAAAAACGACTGGGAACCATCGAACTTATCTATTCAAGACCCCTGACAGAAAGGGAGTTTATTTACGGAAAATTTCTTTCGGCGGTTGTCCTTGTTTTACTTGCACTCATTCCTGCCGTGATATATTATATTTCGGTTTATAAACTTGGAGAAACATCAGGGAATATTGACAGGGGCGGAACACTTGGTGCATTTATTGGACTTTTCTTCCTGGCGTCAGTGTATGCAGCAGCCGGGATTTTTGCCTCATCGCTTACAGATAACCAGGTATTTGCATTTATTCTTGCCGTACTGATCTGTTTCATCCTCTTTGCAGGCTTCGATTCCTTTGCCTATCTGCCAGGATTAAAGAAACTTGATGAATTTGTGATCAGACTCGGAATAAACGAACATTATAAATCTGTAAGCAGGGGAGTCCTCGATATAAAGGATGTTGCTTATTTTGCAGCAGTGGTTGGCTTATTAAATGAGGGAACAAGACTTGTTCTTGTTTCCAGGAACTGGAAAAGAAAAAACTAAGGTATGGCAGGAAAAAGCAACAACTCCGGAATAAAGATGAAGAGCTGGATGCAGTTTGCAGCAGCCTCTGCCGTCATAATCTTTCTCGCATCGCTGACCTCCGTTGCCCGGCTGAGGCTCGACCTAACCGAAGACAGGAGATATACTCTCTCTTCTCCGACTAAAAAAGTACTCTCAGGATTGAAAAATGATATTTACGTCCAGATCTACCTCGATGGAGATATACCAATCCCGCTTAAACGGCTGAAGCGATCTGTAAGGGATATGCTCGAGGAGTTCAGGGTGGCGTCGCACCGTAGGATTGATTATGAGTTCATTAATCCTTCAGCCGGAAAGGATCAGGCACAAAGGGAGTCACTATACCAGTCTCTAATAAAAAAAGGTCTCAGTCCGGTCGACCTTCAGGCCGGTGATGCCGAGGGCGGCTCCACGAGGAAAATCATATTTCCGGGAATGATAATTAACTATAACGGGATTGAGGTGCCGGTTAATTTTCTGAATAACTCGGCAGGTTCTTACGAACAAAATATTTTGCGTTCGATGGAAGGTCTTGAATACGAGCTTATACAAACAATTTCTACAGTTTGCGCCGATACAGTATACAAAGTTGCATTCCTTGAGGGCCATGGTGAGTTAAGGGAAATTGAAACTGCTGATATTACAATGAATCTGGCGCGTTATTTCACAGTCGACAGGGGTACTATCGGAGGGAAACAGGGTGTTCTCAGCAAATATGCAG
>CAIPJU010000062.1 GCA_903865465.1 uncultured Bacteroidota bacterium | reverse complement strand
TGTATTTATCCTGTATAGGAGATCTTCTCGGAAAAGGCTATCGCGGATCATGCTTTCAAGATTCCTGTTGGTAGCGCAGATAAGCCTGATATCAGTAGGAATAAGGAGGTTGGAACCAATCCGTGAAAACTGACGGTTTTCAATCACAGAGAGCAATTTGGCCTGAAGGTGGAAGGAGATATTTCCGATTTCATCAAGGAATAGAGTTCCCTTATCGGCTATCTCAAATTTGCCCTGCCTGTTCTCCCTTGCATCGGTGAATGAACCCTTCATATGTCCAAATAGCTCACTTTCGAAGAGAGTCTCCGACAGTGAACCAATATCAACGCTCACCAGGACCTCTTTGGCTCTGTTCGACAATCGATGGATCTCCTGGGCAATCAGCTCTTTGCCAGTGCCGTTTTCGCCTGTGATCAAAACGTTGGCATCGGTCTTTGCAACTTTCCTGACCATATTTAGCACAGTCATGAGCTGTGGTGAGGAACCAATAATATACCGCTGATCTCGGTTTATCTCCTTCTTGAGTTCTGATTCTCTCTCCTTAAGCTGCTTTACCTCCTTTCTCGAAAGATTAAGCTGAATTGCAAGCTTGAGAGTTGCAAGTAATTTTTCATTATCCCATGGCTTGAGAACGAAGTCTGATGCACCAGCCTTTAGAGCTTTCACGGCAGTGTCAATATCGCCATACGCCGTAATCATCACAACTGAAATTTCGGGTCTGCTCTCTTTTATTCTCTCAAGCCAATATAGCCCTTCATTTCCGCTATTGACCCCCGCCTTAAAATTCATGTCAAGAATTACAAGGTTGTAATCTTTTTTTGAAAGCTCACTGAGTATCTGGTTTGGATTTGATAAGAGGGTCACTTCGAGAAACTCCGGCATGAGCAGGATCTCCAGAGCGCTCAGAATACTTTTATTATCATCGATAACCAGGATTTTTCCTTTTTGGTTCTGCATGTTGCCGGATAAATGTTTTTTATTTTTTAAACACCCGCTAACCGGAATATATTTTTCCGGAAGACATAAGTCGGAATCAAAAGTATTTTAATCCAAAATCAAAGTCAATAGATCGTAAAATAGTTTTACACTTTGTCGTAAAAAATATTTACCCATGTTTAATTCCATAAGTTTTAAACAGGTATATATCAAAAAGATATGTTTCTGGCATCATAATGGTAATAACTCCGGGAAAGAGTTTGATTCCAAACCTAAAATGTATCTTTAAAGATGATAAACTTAAAATTCCTAATCAGAAATTTATTTAAGAACAAGGCTACCTCTATAATAACTATTGCAGGCTTCTCAGTAAGCATATCAATAGCCCTTGTACTTATTGCATTTCTTATTAAGGAGTTCAGCATTGATAAGGGATTTCCGAAAGTAAATAACATCTGCAGGGTTTTTGCCAATGGAAATACTGCATCGGTAAGGGAGGACTTTAAGGAGTATTTTGTTGCAAACTACCCTGCAATAGCTGACGCATGCCTGTACAATAACTATACGGCAACTGTTACTTCTCAGGAAGTGCCTTTTAACGGCGAAATGGTTGAAACTGATCAATCGTTTTTTAATATTTTTTCGGCTCAGTTTCTCTTAGGCGATCCAGGGACTTCGTTAGTCAATTTGCACGATGTAGTACTGACAAGGAGTTTTGCAGAGAAAATATTTGGAAATGAAAATCCCCTCGGGAAAACTCTTATTGCAGAATACAGGGAGCCGCTTATGGTTACAGGCGTGATAAAAGACTTGTCTGAAAAATCGAGTATCAAAGGCGATTTTTTCACTAATTCCAAACTAAAGATTATTTACGAAGGGAGCAGTGACGGAGAGGGGAATAATGTTAATTATTTCAGACTGTTCATTTTGTTAAAAAATAGCGGGAGCAGGGCAGGTCTTGAAGCACTCTTAACCAAAGAGATCAGTTCAATAAAATACAAAGTTGGTTATAAGATCGATAAGATTAACCTTGTCCCTTTCAAAGATTCCTACTTTCTCCAGGGGATTGAAAGCAGTCAGACACTTCATGCGAATCTTAAAATTATCAGAATCCTGTCGGTGATATGCATTATTATAATTCTGCTGGCCGTATTCAATTATATTAATCTTGCAACGGCAACATATTCTGATAGGCTCAAAGAAATTGGAATTAAAAAGGTTGCAGGATCGAATCGCGGACAAATTTTTTCGCAGTTTATGGCTGAATCCTTTCTTGTCTGTATTATCTCCTTCCTTCTGGCGATTCAGTTATCATCCATGTGGATTCCATTTTTTGAAGAGTTCCTCGACAGTAAGGTTGAAATGAAGGAGCTGTTCAGGTCAATCTGGTTAGTTTGGATCATTTTAGGTGTCTTTGTAATATCTTTTATATCAGGAATATATCCTGCATTGTCAATTTCCCGGCATAAACCGATTGACATCCTGAACAAAAATGCATCCGGGAAGAGGGGCACCTTTGGATTCAGGGCGCTACTTAATATAATTCAATATGCTGTTTCGGTGCTGCTCATTATTATATTAATTACCCTAACCAGACAGATAGAATATGTGAGGACAAAGGATTTTGGATTTGACACCGACAAGTTATTAAGCGTCAATGTGCACTGGCAGCTGAATGATAAAGTCGGGAGAATACGTGACCAGCTTTTAAAAGAACCGGCTATTTCCGATGTATGCTTCTCTCATGGAACACCGGGGAGCATCTACCTTACTTCTTCATGGAATGAGCTTGGTAAAGAAGACGCTATAATCAATGAACTTAATGTCGATACCTCATTTCTCAAAGTCTTCAGAATACCTTTAAAAGCTGGAAGAGAGCTTCGTCCTTCCGATTTTAACAAATCCTGTTACATAAATGAAACAGCTTATAAATTAACAGGATGGACATCCTTTGAAGGTAAAAATTATCATGGCATGGAGATTGTCGGGATTCTGAAAGATTTCCATTTTGCCAATATGTACAGCCGGATTGAACCAATTGTGATACCAATCTCTTCCCAAATGGGCATTTCGCATCTTACAATAAGGGTAAATCGGGCAAACCTAAGCAGGGTCATCGCAGCTTTGCAGAAAACCTGGAAAGAGGTATGTCCGGGACATGAATTAAAATACCGCCTCTATGATGAATGGCTCAACTCAATGTATAGAGGAGAAGAGAGGCTGGTTTCAGCAATTCGTCTTTCAGCCCTGCTCGCTATTATGATATCCTGTTTAGGGATACTGGGGCTGGCGGAATACACAATTAAAAAACGAACAAAGGAGATCGGACTCAGGAAAGTTAACGGCGCATCCATTTTAAACATTCTGATACTGCTTAATAATGATTTTTTCAGATTGGTAGTTGCCGGATTTGTAATAGCCTGTCCTGTTGCTTATTATCTAATGCATAAGTGGCTTGAGAATTTCGCCTATAAAACAAACCTAAGCATTTGGATATTTTGTTTAGGAGGGGTACTGGCGCTTATCATAGCCGTTTTGACGGTAAGCTGGCAGAGTTGGAGGGCATCAACACGAAATCCTGTTGAAGCTTTGAGATATGAATAATTTTCACCCTCCCAAACCCCCAAGGGGGCTTTGGTATGAGAATGAAATTGTTAATGGACGAAGTAAAAAGAAACAATGAGACGGATTTTAAGTCCCCCTTGGAGGATTTAGGGGGAACTCACTGGCAGAGCTAGTTGGCAGCAATAAAACCCGAAAACTGAAACAATGTAAATCAGAAGACTGAAGTCCGAAGACTGAAGTCCGAAGTCCGAAGTCCGAGGTCCGAAAAAGCAATCTATACTAAATGAAAAATCTGATAAAAGTAATTCTTCTGGCTGCCTTGTTGACCCCAAACATCTCCTGCCGCCATAATCGTTTGAAAGTTAATGAGAAAGAGCTTCGCAATGTTATAGTGACCGAGGAAAAAGAGGCATCGGAAAAAGCAGCCAATGAAAAAAAGCTGGCTGATTCACTGAAAGGGCGCCAGCCTACCTTAAGGTTCCGTGAAAAGCGCTCTGTGGATCCTTCTCATTTGCCCCTGATAATTGATATAGAGGGAAGTCTTAATAATGTTAAAGAGATCAAATTATCAGATGTGGCAGGAGGCGTTAGCTATGTTCCCATGGAATCTGTACCAGACTCAACGATACCATCAGACCTTAAATACAGCTATCAATTGATGGACAATTATATTGTTGCTGTTAATTTATATGGAATCCACCTCTTCACAAGGGACGGAAAATATTTACGCTCCGTTGTGAAGAACCATTTTTCAGGAGTAAAGGTAATGTCAGGCTCCGTTATGTTCTGGAACGATTATACCATGATAGGGGGAGGGACATCAGTGTGGTCTGAAGGGAATGACCTTTTTTATAACTACAGCAACAATATCACAGGTCAGAAATACATAATGAAGTATGATTGTTCAGCTTTCCAGGTAAAGCCGGAATATAAATTTGATCCTGAAAAGCCTGACCAGATAGCAGGAGCAGGAGAAATTGCAATTGATCTGAACCACGGAAAAACTGAAACGCCAAAACCCCGAAGACACCAGGGTATGTTTGGGGGACCTGTTGAGTTTCTCTTCCTGCAAAGAGACCCGTTTATGCTCGACCACAATTCTTATTCTCTTCCTTCCTATAATGATTACATGATGGTAGTATTAGATAAGAATGGAGATACACTTTCTTCATTTTCCATGCTGGAGAAGCTGAAGAACTACACAAAAGAGTTACAGCGTGGTACTGACGGAGGGTCTCTGTATGTGAGTAATGGGAGACAGTTCTTTCGTCCCGAATTTAATGATACTGTTTTTGAGGTGATAGCTCCAAACAGGTTGCTGCCGGTATATGTCTTAAAACTTGGAAATTATAAAGTCTCCAAACAACTGGGAGTTGATCCTGACTTTAAGCTTACGGGTAAAATCATTCCAGGTGAGTGGGCCGAGATAAAGGATTTGGTTTTTATGACTTTTACAAAGGACGATTATGACTGTCAGAATACCAGGAAGAAAAAATCAGTTAAGATCTATCATGCACTCTTTTCAAAACAGAATAAACAGTTATCGGTAATTAAAGGTGATCCTTATGATTATGATCCCGATATACTTTTAAACGACCTTGACGGAGGAGTTAATGTATGGCCCGCTTCGTACATGATTGGGGATGCAGGAGAGATACTGATATCATTAAAGGGAAAAGATCTGAAAGACCGGGTTAAATCGGAACAGTTTAAAGGATCCAAAGCAGCTGAAGTTAAAAAGAAGAGTCTTGAAAAGCTTGCAGCTGCTGTTTCGAATAATGAGGACATTTTGATGATAATTAAATAGGGAATGTGGTGATGTGGATATAGTGTTGAAAGTGGATGCTAAGAGAAACAGAAACGAAGCAGTGTAACTCCGTAAAAACTCAGTTTAACTCAGTGGTTAAAAGTTATTTATACTAAACACCTAACCTGAAAAACTTCAAAAAATGAGGAAAATATTTAAGCTCATATTATTACTTTTATCTCTGACTCTTTGTATCTCCTGCCGTCACAATCGCCTAAGAACCAACGAAAAAGAACTGGAGAAAGAAATCCTGTCCCAGGAACAAGCCATGAAAGAAATGAAAGGGACAACCGGGCAAAAAGAACTATCTGGAACAGGAACCAAAACCACAGACAGCTTCCGTAAAAAGGAGATCAGGTCAGTTGATCCTCAGAGGCCCCCATTCAGGATCGACATAATGGGAACTGTTAATAGTACACGTAAACTAAGACTTTCAGATGTCGGGACTTCGGTAAGGTATGTGAAACTCCAGACTCCTCCGGATACATTATTGCTTTACGATCTTTTCTTCTATCGTCATGATATTGATTCAAGAGTAATATCCGATGGGGAACAAATTGTTTTTGAAGGTTTATTCGGACTGACCCGCTTCAATATGCAGGGAGAATATCAGGAGACAATTTGGGAAAATAAAACAGGAATAAGAATTCTGGGGAAAGGAATGGCAACGTATGGGGGGCCGGATTTCTTTGGGGTACCTTTCCATCT
>CAIPJU010000061.1 GCA_903865465.1 uncultured Bacteroidota bacterium | reverse complement strand
GTTCGCTTAACAGCAACCCTGGGTATAATTCCGAAACAATAAGTTCGTATGACAAGAACGGGAACATTAACGGGCTGGTAAGAAAATACAGCAATACAACTGTTGACAACCTTGCTTACACCTATTTTACAGAGACTAACCGTCTTCAAAAGATAACAGACAGCGGATCAATAAACACTCAGGTTGACGATTACCCCGGCACCAGCCAGGATTATGGCTGGGATGCTAATGGCAACATGAGTTTTGACGGGGCGAAGAACCTCAGCATCACCTATAACACGACAATTAATCTTCCAAATCAACTCGACTTCGGCAGCAATAATCGCATTTTCTACCATTATACAGCAGGAGGTGCAAAGCTTGGCTGGTCATCACTAGTCCCGTTCATCAGTTAGTCTGATGTAACTTCCAGGGCATTGGCCAGCATTTTCAGAACATCATATGTCGGCCTGTTCTCTCCCAGTTCACCTCTTATTTCCCGCCACTATATTTTATTTCCTCATTTCTCAAAATTTGTTTACTTTTAAGTGTGCTTTGTGCTAATAGCAGGTAAACCGAGGTCACAAATTGTTACCTCAAGTTGGGGAGGTCAACGATATCTACTTTTTGTCTTTACTGAACTGGGTGTTTTGCAGCTTGCGAATGTGCTTAAAAGCATTTCAGGGAGTTCACTTAACCACTCTTTTTAACACTGTGTAACACCTTGGTAAAAAGGGACTTATACCCTGATGCGGAATTTCGGTTGGGATAGTCCAAACCGTCGACTATAAATTATAGACGTTTAGGCAAGGCCGGCTACGTTTTACTGCCGGATTATTAAAAACCGGTAAGAGTTGAGTATCAGGGAATCGCTGTGAAGGAGAAACCTATGTACGATGGGGGGAGTGATCTGTTATATATTATGCTGTTAATATCTCTGTTGAAACCAGTTCTGTTTTATTCTTATAAAATGTTTATGAATAGCTCAATGGATATCACTTTACGGAGTTATTAACAGTTGTTCATAACTTCTGTTCATATCCGGTTTACAACAACAGGCCGCAAAGTATTGACTTTTAATTTTCCTGGTGTATATTTGATATATCAGACGAGCGATAAAAGGCTGCTCAATTGATACGGAGAGGGAAAAGGTTACTTAATTGAAACAAGATCCCGATCGTACAAACCTCAGGGAATGCGTATCAGGAGAGCCGGAGCCCGCGAGAAGGTGGCTTAGCGCCGCAGGCAAACGGAGACTTCGTTCAGGAAGTCCGCCTTAAAAACGGACGAAAGAACAGCCGGAGGGTAAAGCCCTAACAAGCTTAACCCAAAAGCCGGGGGTTGCAGAACAAGATCTCGTATCCTGTAAAGCAGCCGGTCAAAATAACAGTAGTCTGACATCTTATCAGCTTCGGCTGAGAACGATGGATGGGAACTAATCGTAAAGAGTAGTTCCCATTATTGTTTTTATATATTCCTTCTTTTGTGTTGTTCATGAAGTTAATAACTCCATTATGAATATATTTGACTTTCATTATTATTACTATGGCTTATTCAGGACTCAAAGGATATATCACCGAACTTGAAAAACAGAATGAACTCATTCGGATTAAGGCTTTCACAGATCCGGTACTGGAGATTACTGAAATCACTGACAGAATTGTAAAATCAGGTGGGAAAGCCCTTCTGTTTGAAAACAATGGAACTGCATTCCCTGTGCTGATAAATGCTTTCGGATCCGACAGGAGAATGTCTCTGGCAATAGGTCGCAACAATCTTGATGACGCAGGAAATGAACTTGAGTTGCTCTTCAAAAAAATGACTGGCAGCGGAGGTTCATTAATGAGTAAAATATCATTTTTGCCTCAATTGCTTAGCTTATCATCCTCTCTTCCGTCAAAGAGCGCAAGAAAGGGGAGTTGCCAGGATGTGGTAATTATGGATCCTGACCTCGGAATACTTCCCGTGCTGAAATGCTGGCCTCACGACGGTGGACGCTTCATTACGCTTCCAATGGTTCACACTATCCACCCCGAAACCGGGTCGACTAATGTTGGTATGTACAGGATGCAGGTTATCGACAGGAATACCACCGGAATGCACTGGCAAAGGCATAAAACAGGTGCAAACCACTTTGAAGCCTGGAAGAAGAAAGGGTTGAAGATGCCTGTAACTGTCACCCTCGGAGGAGACCCTGTTTACACCTATGCTGCAACAGCACCCTTACCTGAAAATATAAGCGAATATATTCTGGCAGGCTTCCTCCGAAAGCAAAAGGTAAAGCTCGTACGCTGTATAACAAATCAGCTTTATGTCCCTTCTGATGCCGATATCGTTATTGAGGGTTACGTTGATCCTTCAGAGGAGCTGTTCTGGGAGGGACCATTCGGAGATCATACCGGGTTTTATTCCCTTGCCGACTGGTATCCGAAATTTCATGTTACATGTATAAGTCATTCCGGAAATGCGATATATCCTGCTACCATTGTGGGTATTCCTCCAATGGAAGATGCCTGGCTCGCAAAAACAACAGAAAAGATCTTCCTTGCACCCGTTAAAATGGCTATGCTGCCTGAGGTCGAAGATTTTCATATGCCTGATGCAGGAGTTGCACATAACCTTACCATTGTAAAAATAAAGAAGAGTTACCCGGGGCAGGGGATGAAGGTGATAAGTTCTCTCTTTGGGGCGGGACAAATGATGTTCACCAAGTACCTGGTCGTAATAAGCGGGGAGGTTGAAATAAGGAATTATCCCGAGCTTTTAGCCCACATATTCCAAAATACTGACCTTGAAAGGGATCTTCTCTTCTGCCGGGGTCCGCTTGATGTACTCGATCACTCATCAGATAGCTTTTCATTCGGTGGTAAAGTAGGAATAGATGCCACTATTAAGCATCACGAAGAACTTCCTGTTGGAAATGTCATTTCAATTAAACTCAGATCAGAAGAGGTCTTTAATCCTGATCCTGGCAGGAAGGTTATTACAGATATCAATTCCGACCTGTGCGATATGGGTATCCCTGTAATTGTAATTGCTGTAAATTCATCCGAAGATCCTGATGCCATATCAAAGGCACACGAAATGCTTAGGGAACCATCGGGGCAGTGGAGGCAATGTCTCATTATTGCCGTTGACCATCCTGTTGATGTGCGCGATTACCATACAGTTGCATGGCAGCTCTTCGGAGACTCAGATCCCCTTCGTGATCATGAGTACCTCTCCGACAAAGTCCTTTTTCTCGACGGTACAATAAAGGGTCGCCGGGGAGGCAGTTTTCCCCGAAGATGGCCGAATGTGGTATGTGCAGCTGAGGAGACCATCGGGGCTATTGATGCTAAATGGGAATTCCTGGCTTTAGGTCCCTATATACCTTCACCTTCATTAAAATATATCAAACTCATCCGAAAAGGTAAGGATTCTATATCATTGGAATAGGTGGGATAATATCTTTTTAGTCATTAGTTTAAAGCGATCTACAGATAATTAGATTATTTTTGTATTATCTGATGGGACTCATGGCTGTTACATATTGCATATCTGGTTTCATAAACGGGACACTGCTCTTCTCACGGCTACAGGCCGGCGAAGCCGCAGCTTCTCACGATTCTCCTTACAGGTATATTTTTTATAGTGTTATTATCCTGTCAGCAACTTATTTGATTGCCAGGGGTCAAATGAGGTTGTTGTTTAGTACACGGAACCTTCTTAAGGAGAAGGAAAATGCCCTCAAAGTGATTGAGGATCAAAAATCGATACTTGAACACAGGGAAAAGGAGATAACCGACAGCCTCATATATGCCAAAAGGATTCAGGAGGCCTTGCTTCCATCAGAGCCATATTTGAGAAAGTACCTCGAAAACGCCTTTATTTTATATAAACCAAAGGATATTGTCAGCGGAGATTTTTACTGGATAGGCCAGAAAGGGGAAAACGTCTTTATTGTTGCTGCCGACTGCACCGGACATGGGGTTCCTGGTGCGATAATGTCGATGATCGGCCTGGAGATCATTGAGAGAACCCTCAATAAGGGCAAGTTTGATTTACCCTCACAGATTCTTTCAATACTCGATTTGGAACTCGAGAAGACATTCAGCAGGGAAAAGAACGAGGGTAATATAATCAGGGATGGCATGGATATCGGACTTTGCAGGATCGATATAAGGAACAGGAAGCTCATCTTCTCAGGATCTTTCTTCCCCATGTACATGATACGAAATAACACCCTTACAGAGATAAAGAGCGATAAGATTGTAATTGGGATGAATCCCGAGGCAAATTCTTTTACCGATCAGGAGATCGATCTTGAGGCTGATGATATATTCTATTTGTTTTCAGATGGTTATGTTGATCAGTTTGGCGGAGAGGAACAAAGGAAATTCATGTACAGAAGATTCAGATACCTGCTTCTTACAATTCACAGGTTCCCTGTTGAAGACCAGAAATCAATCCTTGAAGAAAACCTTCGAAGCTGGATGGGGGAGAACGTCCAGGTAGACGATATTATGATTATAGGTTTTAAACCTGTAGTGAGCTGAGCTAAATTGTCTTTTTTATCAGTTCAATAAGAACTGCAGGTTGAAACGGCTTACTGATATACTCATCAATCCCTGCCGAAATACATCTTTCCCTGTCGCCGATCATGGCGTTTGCGGTAATTGCAATAATTGGGATATGTGAATGGGTCGTTGACTCGAGGGCCCTGATCTTTTCAGCAGCAATTAAACCGCTCATCAGGGGCATCTGTATATCCATCAGGATGAGGTCATAATTCGATGTGCCAAACTTGTCGAGAGCCTCTTTCCCATTTTCAGCGGTATCGATCGATTTAACAAGTGGCTTCAGGGTAAGGATTGTAATCTTCTGATTAATAATATTATCCTCAACAAGAAGTACTTTCAGATCTTTCATTACCTTGCTGGTCTTCTCCTTCATTATCAGCTCCTCAATTTTTGTAGAAGATGCTTTCGGCTTTAATCCTCCTGAAGGATTGGTAAATGGGATTACTATATTCAGCTTCGAATGACCTTCAGATAGTTTCTGTTTGAAGCCCCATTTATGGTAGGATATCAAACGGTCTGTCTGACTCTCCGCCGATCCCGATTCGTTAATCAGAGTTATTTCTCTGTTTGTTTCTACAATGAAGGAAATGTAAGTGTCGGTTTTTGTTTCCTTATCTTTTTTAACCGTGATGGTAATTTCAATGGGCTGACCGTCCGATTTACTGTCAATTGTTGTAAACACATTAACAAGAAGCTGCTTGATAAGCACAGGATCGCCATAGAATTCCAATGCTTCCGGATCATCTTTAACTACAAAGAATCTGAGCCCCGACCTGTCTTTCTGACTGTATAAATCGATAGAACTGTTAACAGTTGAAATAATATCAAACCGGATAGGTTTTCTGTGTTCATAAAGCATGCTTCCAGCAGTATTCTTTGTCAATTCATTGACAGTATCAACCATGTTATTTGAAGATTCCGACAACGAAGCCAGTAAATCCTTCTGTCCCTGGGCAATTTCCGATTCAGTCAGTATATCGCTGATAATGACAATAGTATTTAGCGGCTCCCTGATCTTGTGCGAAAAATGTTTTATAACTTCATCTTTCCGGTTATTGATCGAATTAAGGCTGTTAACTGTTTTAAGGAACTCCCTGTAAATGACTGATGACTTTCTGAATATAGCAATCATCAGGCTGGCCGCCAGAATAGCAGTAATGCCGGCGATGAGCCTCAAATCAAAAGAGATCAGGATAATCGAAGATATAAGGAGAAAGAGGGAAATAAGAAAATAGGTTTCAACACTTTTCCTGCTTTTTTCAAAGTGTTCACCTCTTGATCCGATTGAAACATTCTCCCTCATATTTTCCTTTTTCAGGTCATTGACCATAACTCAAAATGTAATGTTTGTAAAATTAAACAAAATAAGTAATAAATATACATTAACCCTTGTCAACAACCAATGCGGAAAAGATTAATTTTGTTTTTCCGGTACGATATTTGAACCGGTTAAGTATAAACTATTCATTATGGTCAGAGCATTGCGAAAATTATTATGGATCAGTCTGGTGATATACTCACTTCCTGCAACTCTTTTGCCGGGACAGGATACAGGAGGAATGGTGAAATATACGCCCGATTTCAGGTTTAACGATGGCATATATCTCAACTTCGACCAGGTAAAACAAAACCGTCCGATACCAAAAGCAAAGCTTCTCACCTCCATTGATTACAACGACAGGGAGTTCTTCAAAAAGTTAATGGAGATGGATAAGATCTACTTCTATGATAACATGGGAGTCAGGCAGGAAATTGTAAAAAACACGATCTGGGGCTACGCCCGTAATGGGGTCCTCTATGTACAGGTGCAGGAGAATTTCAACAGGATTACATTCGTCGGTTCTATATGTCATTTTGTTGCCGATGTAACAACTTATGATTCAAGATATAATAATTCGCCTTATGGCTATTACGATCCTTACTACTCTCCCTATTCCTAC
>CAIPJU010000060.1 GCA_903865465.1 uncultured Bacteroidota bacterium | reverse complement strand
CTGTTGAAACACCTTTTTCACTTCAGAGAATGAAGGTACTTAGCACCACCAGGGGTAAAGCTGAAAAAGAACTGGTTACCGCTCCAATGCCGGGTAAGATAATTGATGTACTTGTCAGGGAAGGGGCTACCGTCTTAAGGGGAGAACCAGTTGCTATTCTGGAGGCTATGAAGATGCAGAATGAAATTCTTTCACCGGTCAACGGTACAGTCGTTAAGGTAGCTGCGAAGGCAAATACCAATGTGATGAAGAATGACCTCCTCGTCGAGATTAAATTGTAAAATCCAAATTTAACTCTCCGGTCATAATCCATATAAAATTTTCCCTGTGGATCTCCTGGAATCTCTGTGAAACTCTGTGTAACATTTAGAAAATGATAGAAGTTACACAGAGTTTTATTAGAGAATTTTTACTGTCTGATCTTCAAAAAGGAATGATCAAAACCTGTACTATTTTGCAGGAATATTCTTCAGCGTAGCCACAAGATAATCCCAGAATTTTCCAACCGATTCAATATGAACCTTTTCATCAGGGGAATGCGGATACTTGATTGTAGGCCCAAATGATATCATATCCAGTCCGGGGTATACACCACTGATAAGGCCGCATTCCAGTCCTGCGTGAATAGCCTTCACCTCCGGCTCTGCACCGAAAAGTTCTTTATAAACGTTTGTCATAGTCTTCAGAACAGGTGATTTCATATTTGGTTTCCACCCCGGGTATCCACCTTCCAGTCTTACCTCGGCATCGATAAGATGAAAGACAGCAGCAATTTTCCAGGCAGTAGCCTCTTTTGCAGAATCCACTGAGCTTCTTGTGAGACAATGCGCCTCAAACTTGCCATCAACGCATTTTACTATTGCCAGGTTATTTGACGTTTCAACGAGTCCTGGCATAGCCTGACTCATTCTAACAACTCCGTTCGGACAAACAAAAACAGCTCTTATAATACGATACTGATCGGCTTGTCTGATAACCTTTACGGGAATAGTGATTTTTTCGCAAGTAAATGACAGGTCGGGTTCAGTCTCGGCAAATTCAGCCTTGTACATTACGTCATAACCTTTTACAAAATCTTCAAATTCACCTGCTTTAATCTCAGGTAATACAAGAGTGCAGTATGATTCACGCGGGATTGCGTTGCGAAGATCGCCGCCCGAAGCTTCGGCGAGACGAATGCCAAAATCGGATTCAGCCTGCATGAGGAACCTGAACATCAGCTTATTGGAATTAGCCCTTCCCAAAGCGATATCGACTCCTGAATGGCCGCCCTTTAAACCCTTTACAGTAACTTTATATCCCGAAACACCTTTAGGTGCAGCCTCTTCGGTATAACTCTTTTCTGCGCTTACATCTATTCCGCCAGCACATCCGACGCACAATTCACCCTCTTCCTCAGAGTCGAGGTTAAGAAGTATATCGCCATTCAACAGGCCTGGTTCGAGTCCGAAAACACCAGTCATTCCGGTCTCTTCGTCTATTGTGAAGAGGGCTTCCAAAGGACCGTGGGTAAGATCAGTTGAAGCAAGAACAGCCAAAGTAGCAGCAACACCTATCCCGTTGTCAGAACCGAGAGTGGTGCCATTTGCTCTAACCCATTCGCCGTCAATGATTGTTTCAATGGGGTCAGTTTCAAAATTATGCTTCTTATCGCTGTTTTTCTGAGGCACCATATCAAGGTGTGTCTGGAAAACAACAGTCTTCAGCTTTTCCATTCCCTTTGTGGCAGGTTTTTTAATGATCACATTTCCTACTTTATCCACAAGGGTCTCAAGATTATGTTCTTTGCCAAAGGCAGCCATATATTCAATCATGCCTTGTTCGCTTTTTGAAGGGCGGGGAATTTGTGTTATTGCGTGGAAAAAATTCCACAATGATTTTGGTTCGAGATTACGTATGTCGCTCATTGTTAAATATTTTTATTATTACTTT
>CAIPJU010000059.1 GCA_903865465.1 uncultured Bacteroidota bacterium | reverse complement strand
GGTTTTATTAAAATCCGATCGCCTATAACTATTAGCTTCTCCAGATCCTTATCTTCCAACAATACAACCATTTTTTTGCTAATTATAAACAAAAGTATTATTTTTTGGGATATTCAGATACCTGAATCACGGTTTAATTAATATTGCAATGAATTCACAGGATTGATTTCTATGTTAGATAATGGAATCAGATATATATTATACAATTAAGGCTCAGTCGCACGGCTTATATAAGGAAAAGGGAAGCCGTTTTATAGCATATGCAACCCAGATAACAGACCCTGAGGAAATTAAGTCCGTTATTGAAAATATACGAAAAGAGCATCATGAGGCCAGACACCACTGTTTTGCATATATGACCGGACATGAAAGATTAACCTGGCGTGTTTCAGACGACGGAGAACCTTCAGGGACCGGAGGGAAACCAATACTGGGCCAGATTAATTCATACGGCCTCACGAATATACTCATTGTAGTCAGCAGATATTTTGGTGGACAGTTATTGGGGGTCAGCGGACTTATCAATGCTTACAGGACGGCGGCAGCGGCATCTATTCAGAATGCAGAGATAATAGAATGCACTCTCCAGGAGTATTACGAGATAACCTATCCATACGATTCAATGAATCAGGTGATGAAAATCCTCAAGGAAGAAAACATCAGTCAGTCAAATCACTCTTTTGACCTGCTTTGCAGGATCAGTCTGAACTTCAGAAAATCGGCAAGGGAAAGGATACTTGAGAGGTTTAAAAGAATTGAAGGGATGAATTGGCTGTTTATTGAAACACGCTGATCTTTTCTTCTGAAAGTTTTTATTTACTTATCAACAGATAATGAAGTTGAAATATATCTTAAGTAGATTTGAATCAACCTGATAAAACAGACCCTAAATTGCTAGTCACATGAGAAGCAAAGACTTAGTATCCATTGATGATTTTTCAACCGATGAAATTCTGAAGATACTCGATCTTACGGAAGAATTCGAGAAACATCCATGCAGTAAGCTATTGGATGGCAAGGTCATTGCCACACTGTTTTTTGAACCATCGACACGTACCAGGCTTAGTTTTGAAAGCGCAATTAACAGACTGGGCGGCAGAATTATAGGCTTCTCCGATGTCTCAAGTTCGAGTGTTTCAAAAGGAGAAACCCTGAATGATACGATAAGGACTGTGAATAATTACTGCGATCTCATAGTAATGAGACATCCCATGGAGGGCAGTGCACGATTTGCAAGTGAAATAGCTACCGTGCCTGTAATTAATGCCGGCGATGGTGCAAACCAACATCCGTCTCAGACCTTACTTGATCTCTATTCAATACGTAAAACACAGGGAAGACTCGACGGACTCAATATCTTCATGGTAGGAGACCTAAAATACGGAAGGACGGTCCATTCCCTCATGATGGCTATGTCGAGATGGAATCCAACTTTTAATTTTATCTCCCCCGAAGAGCTCAAGATGCCAGATGAATTCAAGCTGTATCTCGATAACCTTGGACTTAAATACTATGAGCATAACGATTTTACTGAAATAATATCGAGGGCTGATATTATTTATATGACCAGAGTTCAAAAGGAGAGATTTTCTGATCCGATTGAATATGAGAAGGTAAAGAATGTTTAT
>CAIPJU010000058.1 GCA_903865465.1 uncultured Bacteroidota bacterium | reverse complement strand
GAAAAAAGAACGGTTGGTACATCAAATATAAAAAAGAAGCCCAAAAAGGATTGTATATTGTTTCCAGGGAGTTATTTGCAGGAGATAAAAAGGAGGGGACTGCTTATTTTTACTATCCGGAAGGTACTGTGCAACAAACTATTGGTTATAATGAAGGTAAAAAAGTGGGTTTATCAAAAGAGTTTGATAAAGAGGGAAATATTCTTACCCTGCTGGAATACAATAATGATTTCCTTGTTAGCAGGGAGAAGATAAACAGGAAGGATCAAAAAGGTTTAAAACAAGGTGACTGGAAAGAATTTTATCCTTCTGGCGTAATTAAAAATGAAAAAACTTTTATAAATGATTTGTTAAGTGGTTATTATAAGGAGTATGATCAGAGGGGAAGACTAACACTTACCATGTTATATGAAAAAGGTGCTATTGTGAAATCGAAAGTTGAGGATGAACAGGATATTAAAATTGTCAATAAGTATGATCCAAATGGAAAACTTATTTACAGCGGTCCTTATAAAGATTCTGTAAGGGTTGGAATTCACAGGGAATATAGTCCTGAAGGAAAGATTATCAGAGCATTATTATACAATGATAACGGATTAAAAGTTTCTGAAGGATTGGTAGATGAGGCAGGAAACAGAAACGGAAAGTGGAAAGATTTTTATGCTGATGGAAAGATCAATGCAGAAGGACAATATACTGATAACAAGAAATCAGGAATTTGGAAATACTATAATAGTGAACAAAAATTAGTTCAGACTGGTGGGTATAGTGGCGGAAGACCTGATGGATTATGGAAATGGTATTATGAATCGGGTTCTGTACTAAGAGAGGAAGAGTATTTTCAGGGGAAAAGAGATGGACAATTTACTGAATATTCAGTATCGGGTGCAATTATCGCTCAGGGCTTGTATTCTGACGGAGAGAAAAATGGTGAATGGATTACAAATGTTGGTGAATGTATTGAAGAGGGTAAGTATATAGCAGGCCTGAAGGAAGGTATCTGGAAAACATCATATACAAACGGGAAATTAAAGTTTAAGGGAAATTACACGCAAGGTAATCCTGACGGTACTCAGGAATTTTATTATGATAATGGCAATGTTAAGGAGGAACAATATTATAGTATGGGTATAAGGCAAAGGAGCTGGAAAAAGTTTAATGAAGAGGGAATGCCGGTTATTGTTATTACATATAAAGACGATACTGAAACAAGTATAAACGGAATTAAGATTAAACTTCCGCAAAGTGAGGTAAGGCTTATTAAATAGCTTATTTTTTAGATGACAGAGAATTTAAATATAGTTAGGGATGAGCTGACCGGAGCAGATAATGAGTTCGAAAAACAACTTAGGCCGCTTAGTTTCATAGATTTTCAAGGTCAGAAACAGGTTGTTGAGAATCTTAGTGTTTTCGTTGCTGCAGCAAAACAAAGAGGAGAAGCTCTCGATCATGTATTGCTTCATGGCCCGCCGGGACTAGGTAAAACCACTCTTGCAGCCATAATATCCAATGAATTAAAAGTTAATATGAAGGTAACTTCGGGTCCTGTGCTGGATAAGCCTGGTGACCTGGCAGGACTTCTTACTAATTTAGAAGAAGGAGATGTTCTTTTCATTGATGAGATTCATAGATTAAGCCCTGTAATTGAAGAATATCTGTACTCTGCAATGGAGGATTTTCAGATAGATATAATGATAGATAAAGGACCAAGTGCAAGGTCTGTTCAGTTAACATTAAATAGTTTTACTTTAATTGGAGCAACAACCAGGTCAGGTTTGCTTACAAGTCCTTTAAGAGCAAGGTTCGGTATAAAATTGCATCTTGAATATTATGATAGTGTTATTCTGACGGGTATTGTTAAAAGATCCGCTTCAATCCTGTCTGTAAGAATTGATGATGACGCTGCAATTGAAATTGCCCGAAGGAGCAGGGGTACTCCACGTATTGCCAATGCTCTTTTGCGAAGGGTAAGGGATTTTGCACAGATAAAAGGAAACGGTTCAATAGATATGCCTATTACAAAATATGGTCTGAAAGCCCTGAATATTGATGAAGAAGGGCTTGATGATATGGATAACAGAATATTATCGGCAATAATTAAGAAATTCGGTGGAGGACCGGTTGGACTTACCACTATTGCTACTGCAGTTGGAGAAGACAGCGGAACTATAGAGGAAGTTTATGAACCATTTCTGATAAAAGAGGGATATCTTAAGCGGACACCTCGTGGAAGAGAAGCAACTGAACATGCCTTCAAACATATAGGTGTGCCATTCAGGGGCGTTAGTTCAAGAACTTTATTTTAATAAGAAACTCCTTTTCAGGAATAAACATTACTTATTTTCTCAAGGGCTTTCTTGTTGAGAAGTTTTATTTTACGACCACTTAGTTCTACAAGTTTATCAGTTTTAAATTCAGACAATAATCTGATTACTGATTCGGTGGCAGTACCGACAATATTTGCAAGCTCTTCGCGGGTGAGAGAGATATTAAGATAGTTTTCTTCATCCAAGCCGAAGTCATTTACAAGAAGAAGAAGAATTTCAGCCAGGCGTTCCCTTACGGTTTTTTGTGCTATATCGGTAATGAAGGAGTTGGCTTCACCCAGTTCATGACAAGCAAGCTTCAATAGTTCAAGAGCATATGAGGAATTTGTCTTAATGAATGAAATCAATATTTCAGAGGGGATAAAACAAACCTGACAATCTTCAATTACTTTTGCAGAGGTACATGCAAGTTCATTGCTTAATACACTTCTGTAAGCTATTATATCGCCGGGTTTTGCGAACCTGATAATTTGTTCCTTTCCGTCAAATCCTGTTTTGAATACTTTTATTATGCCCTCATTTATGCAGTAGAAGCCGCTGATCCTGTTACCTTCCTGGTATAGGATATCTCCCCTTTTATAGTGGCGGAAATCTTTTTCATAATTAAGTTTATCAATTTCCTCAGGTGTAAGAAACCTGAAGAGAGATCCGGTATCGAATGCACATTTAAAACAGAGAGGAATATGTGTATCCTGTTGTTTCATCTTATTTAAGAGATTTCAATGTTATAGATAACGTGTTCGTTAAGGAATTGTTCAATTGGCTAAAGAGCTGATTTAAACTGGTCAAGAAATCTTATATCATTTTCAAAATAGAGACGAAGATCATTAATTCTGTATTTTAACATCGCTAATCGTTCAATGCCCATTCCGAAAGCAAAACCAGTGTATTTTTTACTGTCAATATTCGAAGCTTCCAGTACATTAGGATGTACCATACCACATCCAAGTATCTCGAGCCATCCAGTATATTTGCAAACATTGCATCCTTTTCCACCACAGATCCTGCAGCTCACGTCC
This sequence comes from uncultured Bacteroidota bacterium, assembly GCA_903865465.1. Classification (GTDB taxonomy): domain Bacteria; phylum Bacteroidota; class Bacteroidia; order Bacteroidales; family VadinHA17; genus LD21. The sequence continues at coordinate 1,746 of CAIPJU010000058.1, read as the reverse complement.
ATTTCAGCCGAAGGTTCGGTGAATGGAAAATATGAAGGCCTCAAACGTATTTCAGTTTGCTGGCCAAACATCTCCCTGGCAAAAAACAGAAGTGTTTGTTTAAGATCAGCAAAAGAGACATTTGTATCAATATAGAGTCCTTCAACCTGATGGAAAATGCAATGTGCCCGTGCTGATATAGCTTCGTTCCGGAATACACGCCCTGGTGATATTGTTCTTATGGGTGGTTTCTGATTTTGCATTACTCGTACTTGTACTGAAGAGGTATGGGTACGAAGTAATATATCTTCAGGACTGGAATCTTCAGGTGAAAGTTTAGAAATATAAAAAGTGTCCTGCATGTCACGTGCAGGATGTTCGGGTGCAAAATTAAGTTTTGTGAAAACATGATCATCATTTTCTATTTCCGGACCTTCAGAAACCACAAAACCAATGCGTTTGAAAATGTCAATTATTTCATTCCTGACGATAGATATTGGATGACGGCTCCCTGACGGATAAGGAAATGAAGGTCTCGAAAGATCGGCGTACTCATTATTATCATCATTCTCGGTTAGTTTTTCCTTTAATGAATTGTATTTATCACTCGTATTTTCTTTCAAAAGATTTAATTTCTGCCCTACCTCTTTCTTCAAGGCAACAGGAACATTGCGAAACTCATCAAACAATTCTGATATAAGTCCTTTTTTACTTAGGTATTTTATTCTGAAAATTTCAAGCTCTTCATGTGTGTTTACATTTATTTCCTTTACCTCATTAATTAAGGATGAAATTTTGTCAAGCATGGCTATACTATTTTTTTAATATTTTTATTTTTAATATTTTGATATCGTTTAAGGGCACATCATTTGGTCCTGTGGCTGTTGAAGCAATCCTGTCGACGATGTCGAGTCCTTCTGTGACTTCACCAAAGACGGTGTAGGTCTGATCCAGTCTTGGTGTACCACCGATAGTTTTGTAAATATTACGTTGTTCTTCGGGAATTTTGTAATCTTTATTATCCGATAGATATTGAAACATCTTCATCGAGGCTGCCTCCTGAATTTTGGCATCAGCCTGGGGTATACCTGTTCTTTGTAAACTATCAGAACATTCTTTTAAAATTCTGATGTAAACAGCTTGTTTAATGTTATTATTAATTCGTTTCTCAGCAGTAAGAAGTTCATCATCGTTGAATTTAACACCCTGGATAATATAAAATTGTGTGCCGGAGGAACGCATTTGTGGATTTATTTCATCAGCCTGACGTGCAGCGGCAAGTGCTCCTTTTTTAAGAAAATATTTATGGTTTATTTCGGAAGGAATAGTATAGGTTTTTAAGGTATCAGAAACATTACCCTCTTTGGCAGTTTTGGTTGAAGGATCCCCTGACTGAATCATGAAATCTTTTATTACTCTGTGAAAAGAGATCCCTTCATAAAAACCTGATTTGACAAGTTGGATGAAATTGTCGCGGTGTAATGGTGTTTCGTCATATAATTTTAGTTTTATATCACCCATTGTAGTTTTTATTAAAACAGATGTACTGTCATTGCCACCATTGGTGCTGCATGATATTCCCAGGAAAAATAACGGAATAAGAAATAATTTTAAAAATTTATTGTTATTGTGCTTTTAGCTTAAGCATAAAGTGATATTAATGTTTATTTTAAAATTCATTGAATGAGCCTTGGAAGTTTTTTCAAAAGCCGGATATTTTTCATTCATCTTGGTTTGTCTGTTGCCGCTACAATTGTGCTATTGTGG
>CAIPJU010000057.1 GCA_903865465.1 uncultured Bacteroidota bacterium | reverse complement strand
TCTATCGTCCCATATCTTATTAAAGTTTCCATCGTGACAATCTTAATATTTGCATCATCGTTAATAGTTTGGAATAATTTCATCAGGAAGGATCGTCACTATATTACCCTTGGCAACAAAATCTCCCTGGTCATTAGCAAAATCAGGAAGCAGCAATAAGCTCCTTCGAATCCTCCTTCTGAGGGAAAGTGCTGTAAGTATATAAGGTTAAATTTAGGTACTGATGATCAACATTAAAATTAATAGTTAATTTAGTGCTTCAGTTAATCAGCAATGTACAACTTTCTCGATTCAACAGAGGCAAGGAGAGGAAAACACATTATCTGGGCCGCCAACAGGTCGGTCATGGAGAATATTGGTTTCACTCGAAGAAAAAGCGGTAAAAAAAGCAGGAGCCACTGGGATCTTTTCCTAAGGGTGATGAGGATATTTGAGTTCTTATTAAAAATAACAGGGAATTATCATAAGGGATACGGAAATGCCAAGAATATTAAAGTCAATGAACTTAGCCTGAAATATCCAAATCTTCCCGATGCATTTAACGGATTCAGAATTTTACACCTCTCCGATTTGCATATCGACAGCATTCCGGGATTTACGGCTATGCTGATTGAGAAGATCAAGCCCCTTAAATTTGATATCTGTCTTCTGACCGGTGATTACAGGCGCGACAGGGCGGGAAGTTTCAACCACATTCTGAAACCCCTTAAGATACTTTCAAAATATATTCAGGCTCCGTCGGGTGTTTTTGCGATCCTTGGCAACCACGACACTTACCTCATGGCTCAGTATGAAAAGGAATCAGGTATGGAGCTTCTTGTAAATGAATCAGTTGAAATAATCAGAGAGGATCAGAAGATACTTATTACCGGGACTGACGATCCCTTCGATTTCTATACCGAATCGGCTCTTATCTGTTTAGAGACCAGAGGATACGATTTTAAAATTGCCATGGTTCATACTCCTGAAATGGCAAACTGGGCCTCGGCCAACAAGTATGATCTTTACCTCTGCGGGCACACCCACGGCGGACAGATCTGCCTTAAGGATGGTTTCCCTCTGATCAGTCACCAGTTTGAAGGGAAGAAATTCAACCACGGTTTATGGAATATTGGAAAAATGACAGGATATACTTCACGGGGCGCAGGGGTAAGCGGTATACCGATAAGGTTCAACTGCCCGGGAGAAATTACTATTATTAATCTGATAAATGGCCGATAGCTGTTTTTTGGTTTAAAAAAATTAAATTTACCCGCAAAATAGTAACAATGAAAAACTTGCTGAGGATTACTGTAGGAATAATGGGTTTAATCCTGATACCACAATTATTATACAGCCAGAAATATCCAAAAAATTTCAGGCGTGCGAAAGACAAAAAAGTTGAAATCACTGCTGAACTTAATATGCTTAAGAGCTCACATCACACGCAGTTCACAGGAGGATCGATGGTTGTCGACTACAAAGCGCTTAAGTATTTCTCATTCGGGGCAGGCGCCGAGTTTTCGTACTGTAATTATAATATCAACAATGGGTTTGATCTCTCAAACCTGAAGTTCATTCCTCTCTTTGCCGATGCGAGATTTTCATATCCCATAGGGAAAACAGTTGTCCCCTATCTCAGGCTATCATCCGGCGCTTCATTTGCAAGTTATACCAGGAAAGAAGAGTTCCTTCCGAGTAAGCCTGTAAAGTTTCAGGAGATAGACTTATATTTTCTTGCGGCCGGCGGATTGTCGCTGAAGACAAAAAGCGGCTTCAATCCCTTTGTGGAAGTAGGGTATAAGAATTATAATATGTCGTTTGGTAAACCCAACGTTAATCCCCAGGGACTTGCTTTCAGCTGGGGAATAGTATTCTGAGCATCTCTCCTATTTTTCGATTCTGGCTGCCCATCCACCGCCAGGAGCCAGATGAACTTGTATTTTGCTTTGTTTCGTAAGGTTAACTATCTCTTTTTTATAATCTGTTGCATCGCGATCAGCATTTATTCCGTCGCTGAAGATAACAGCCTTGTAACTTCCTTCATTCAGGAATGAAAAATCGATTGTCAGGTCGCGCGGAGTCCAGTCGGTCATAGCACCCACAAACCATGTATCTCCTTTTCTTCTTGCCAAAGCAGCATATTCGCCCACCTTGCCATCGAGAGCCACTGTTTCGTCGAGCACCGTAGGCACACTTGTAATAAAATCAGTGCACTCCTGCTCCCTCATATAGATGGTGGGATTATCGGAAAGCATCTGAAGAGGAACTTCATATACAACATACATTGCCAGCTGGTGGCAACGCGTCCCCTGGCTCATCGGGTTTTCATTAATGGGCCGGAAGCTCTCCCTGCTGGAGTTTCGCATAGCACCGGGGGTATAATCCATTGGCCCCGCCATCATCCTGATAAAAGGTAAGCTGACGTCATAGTGTGGTACATTTTCCACAGCCCATTTAACATTCTCCATGCCTTTTACTCCTTCGTTTCCTACAACGTTTGGATAGGTCCGCTGAAGACCGGTTGGCTTATAAACTCCATGATAATCAACCATCAGATGGAAGTCTGCAGCCTTTCGGGCTATTTCATAGAGTGAAGCAACTGCCTTTTGATCATCCCTGTCAATAAAATCGATCTTTAAGCCCTTTATTCCCAAACCCGAGAGATAAGGAAAGGCTGCATCGATCTGAGTGAAAACTTCATACCAGGTTGCCCATAAAATAACTCCTACACCCTTTTGTTTGCCGTATTCAACCAAAGCAACAAGGTCGATGGCAGGTTTAATTTTTGTAAGTTCCCCGTTTATGCACCACCCTTCATCAAGAATAATATACTTAGCCTTATTTGCAGAAGCAAAGTCAATGTAATACTTATAGGTATCAGTATTCATGCCTGATTTGAAATTTACATGCGATACATTAAGGGCATTCCACCAGTCCCATGAAACCTGTCCGGGAACGATCCAGGAAATATCACTCAGTCTCGGAGGGGAGGCGAGTTTCTGAACGATGTCATTATCGAGCAGTTGCTTATCCTGCTCACTCAATACAACAACACGCCATGGGAAACTGCGGGTTCCGCTGGTCTTAGCAATAAAATCGGCTCTTTTCATTGGGATCCAGTTCCTTTCAAATTTCTTTTCCTCCGTGGGATAAGGGGCATATGCAGCCTTGAAACCCATATGTGTCTGATTCATATCGAGGAACATGCCAGGATAGTCTTCAAGATCTGCTTCGAGGATAACTGCTTTTTTACCGTTTTCGAGATCGACCAGCAGTGGAAGAAAGGCAAGTGAGTCTTTCCTGAACTTTGAGATCTTCTGTTCGGTATAGAGCGATTCAAAGGAACAGTTGAAAATTTTACCTGCACGGTAATCCCACATATATGGAATGAAGGCTTTGTGGTCGGCAGTGAAATTGAAGTTTGCCTCTTCATTCTTTATTATTATCTCACCTTTCTTCTTCGTGAAAAACCTGTATGCAACAGCTTCGTTATAAACCCTGAAGATGATGCCATAGTCATTTTTCATATTGATAATCAACTGATTATATTTATCAGGAATTACTGATTTCTTATAGTTTATAGCCTTTATTTCAGAAACAACACTCGTGGGTACTGCCGATTTTATAACAGGATTAAGGCCTAATACCTCTCCGTCGGCTGTCTGCATCGAAATACTTGACGGCGCAATAATTACGTCTCCTTTGTGAGTGAAAGACCACTGAACAGTGCTGCCGGTTTCAATATTGAGAGTAATATTCCCATCGGGTGATTTAACATCCAGTTTTTTGACTTTCTGCCCGCTAAGGTTGAAAGTCAGAAGAATAAATAGTATGACGGAAATCAAATGGCGGGTTTTCATTTCTTCAGATATTGGTTTAAAATTATTCACGAATGCTGTGAGTGGTGATTAGGTTTTACACTGTATAAAATTAGTTATTTTATGATTACTATTTCTTCCCAGGGATACTCAATTATATATTTTAGAGTGGTCAAATCGAATTTACATCCTGAACATTTCAACTTCTGATCAGTTATAATGGGAAATGTATGTAAATAAAAGGTAATGGAAAATTTAAAAACACTACGCTCCCTGGGGCGCAGCACTTTGTTGGTAACACCTATTGGTCTGGGATGCTGGCAGTTCAGTCGTCAGAACAATATGATTGGCAAATTCTGGCCTCCGCTTAAAGATGATATGATAAATAAGGTAATTGCCCTCTCCCTTGAAGGAGGCATCAACTGGTTCGACACAGCAGAAATTTATGGCAACGGTGCGTCCGAAAGAGCCTTGTCGGTGGCGCTCAAAAGTGCAGGAAAAAAACCCGGCGAGATCCTTGTTGCCACAAAATGGTGGCCCATGTTACGTTTTGCTTCAAACCTTACAAAGAGTATTGATGAACGAATCAAAGCCCTTGACCCCTACCCGATTGACCTTTATCAGGTTCATCAGCCATATGGCTTCTCGAACGAAAAAAGCGAGATGGCAGCCATGTCAGTTCTCGTTGACAGGAAGCTGATAAAAAATGTCGGGGTTAGCAATTTCTCAGCTGAAAAGATGAAGAATGCCTCGGAAGCTCTTGAAAAGAAAGGTATTCCTCTTGTGTCAAACCAGGTTCTTTATAACCTGTTGAACCGTAGGATAGAGACTAATGGCGTACTTGAAACCGCAAAAAAAACCGGCATTTCTATAATCGCATATTCCCCTCTTGCACAGGGACTTGTTACTGGTAAATTTCACGACAATCCTGAATTAATAAAGTACAGTGGGGTAAGAAAATACAGTAATGGATTTAAACCTTCCGGGCTTGAAAAAAGTCTGCCTGTAGTTAAGCTTGTCAAAGAGCTTGCAGCAAAGTATAATGTTACCCCATCACAGATAGCACTGAACTGGTTAGTGAATTATCATGGTGATACTGTTGTTGCAATACCTGGTGCAACTAAGGAAATTCATGTCACCGAAAATACAGGTACAATGAAATTCAGGCTTTCTGATGATGATATGGAGAAGCTTGACAGGGTAAGTGCAATATTCAAATAATCAGTTCATAAAAATCAGGTCCGGTAATTACCCGAACCTGATTTTATAAGTAAGAAGCTGCTTCCCCTGATGCCTCCGGGATTATTTCCTGTAATATTTAAGGGCTTCAGGCAGGGCTGCTTTTATCTTATCAATCCTGGTTTGATCAGATGGATGTGTACTGAGGAACTCAGGTGGTTTGGAACCTCCCGACTTTGCCATTCTTTCCCAGAAGGGAACGGCAGTCTGAGGATCGAATCCCGCCATTGCCATGAAAATAAGCCCAAGCTTATCGGCTTCAAGCTCATGTTCACGCGAATAGGGCAATAATACTGCATACTGGGCACCAACACCATACGCCATGTTAAAAATGTTCTTAGTCTGTTCAGGCTTGCTTTTAAGAGCTTCATTTAAGGCAAGACTGCCATATTGAGTTAAAAGTTCCTGGCTCATCCTCTCATTGCCATGCCTTGCAACAGCATGTGCGATTTCGTGACTCATCACCACTGCAAGCCCGTTTTTGTCTTTGGTGACCGGGAGAAGACCGCTGTAAACAACCACTTTACCTCCGGGCATACACCAGGCATTTATTGTTGTATCGTTTTTTACAAGGTTAAACTCCCACTGATATCCCTGTAACCTGTCAGCCAGGTTATTATCAGTGAAATATTTTATAACTGCCGCAGATATTTTAGCTCCGACTTCCCTAACCATTGCACTGTTTGCCTTGTCGGTCGATAAGGTATTCTGCTTAAGGAAGTCACCGTAATTCGTAAGTGACATTGAGATCATCTCCGATTCAGGTAAGAGACTCAGCTGCTTACGGCCGGTAAGGGGAACAACCGAGCATCCCTGCAGCAGCGAAGCAGCCATTGCAACAATAATAAATAGTTTTAAAGATTTTTTCATTTGTCTTAATTTAGGATTTCTACTATAACAACTAAATTCTAATGTTGTTTTCGCAAAAATATATCATAAGGGTCGCAAAATCAATATTTCTCACCCGATAACGAATTACCAGTTTCAGAATAAAAATAATATCAATATTTTTGGGACCATGAAAAGAGCTACTTATATCCTGATTTCCGTAATTTCCTCACTCTTATTCTCCAATGCTGATTTATATGCACAGCATGGTTATGGAGGGCTAAAGGCCCCTGACAGTAAGAGTTGCCTGAAAAGTATCCGTTACCTTGCATCCGTCAGCCTTGAAGGACGTGAAGCCGGAACTAAGGGAGCAGAGACAGCTTCAGAATATATTGCTTCAAAGATGAAGGAAGCAGGACTCAAGCCTTATGTTAATATGTCCGGTTGGTTCCAGGAATTTGAAGCGCTGGCATATAATAAATACCGCGACAGCATGACTTTTATAAGCCAGACTGAACCAGGTTTAAAAAAAACAAGGGCCTCGTCATTTATAAGTTCAATTTATAACCCGGATTATAAAGGAGAGGGATCAGATACAGTAAATCTGCATAATGTACTTGGATTTATTGAAGGACGTGATACAACTCACATAATAATCATTGGCGCCCACTTTGACCATCTGGGGATTCGCAGCGGCAAGACCTATTTTGGTGCTGATGATAACGCTTCAGGAGTTGCAGGAGTACTCTCCCTGGCCTCAGAGTGGTCCAGATTTGGAAAGAAACCACCCTGTAACCTTATCTTTGCATCATGGACGGCTGAAGAAAAAGGGGAAATCGGAAGCAGTTATTTTGTAAATAATCTTGGCGCAAATCGGTCAAAAATCCTGATAACCTTCAATATGGATATGATATCGCGGAGCGCCCCGGAGGATTCAACTTTCAGTATCGTCAGCATAGGAACCCTCCCGAAAGACATTAATCTCAGGAATATAGCAACTAAGGCAAACCGGTCACTAAAAGATCCATTAATACTTGATATGTGGGATGTTACAGGTCATTATGGAAGCGATTATGCATATTTTGCCGAATCAGGAATTCCGGTGATGACCTTCTTCTCGGGTTTTGAAAAAGATTACCATACGCCGGGCGATGTGGCTGATAAAGTCGATCTCCATAAGATGCAAAAGATACTTAACCTTGTTAACAAGTGCATCATAGAGGTAGCCGATTCACTGAACAGCCGCTTATCAGATGCTGAATGATTCGCTCCTTACCGTAACCTTTTCAAGCATCCTCATATTGACTTCCACGCCGATGCCGGGCTTAACGGGAACATCCATTGTCCCATCGGGATTGACAACAAATTCAGGTTCCACGATATCTTCAGTATAATATCTCTTACTTGCTGAGATATCGCCGGGGAGGGTGAAATTCGGCAATGAAGCGAGTGCAACGTTCCCGGCACGTCCTATTCCCGATTCGAGCATACCTCCATGCCAGACTGGTATGTTAAACGACGCGCAGTAATCGTGAATTAATTTTGATTCCGTGAATCCGCCAACGCGGCCCGGTTTAATATTTATGATCCTGCAGCTATCGAGTTCAATGGCTGCCATGGTATCGTCGAGTGAATGAATACTCTCATCGAGGCAGATTGGGGTCTTAAGCTCTTTCTGCATTTTTGAATGAAAGAAAATATCATCATAACCCAAAGGCTGTTCTATCAGAAGAAGTGCATAATCGTCCATCTTCCTGAAGATATCCAGATCGCTTATTGAATATGCCGAGTTGGCATCAACCTGAAGAATAAGACCCGGGAATTCCTTTCTCAAAGAATCAACATACCGCAGGTCGTGGCCAGGGGCTATCTTAATCTTAATCCTTTTATAGCCTTCAGCAAGATAACCTTCAACTTTTTTAATGAGAGTAGCCTCTGAATCCTGAATTCCGATGCTGACACCGACATCAATTTTTTTACGGGTACCCCCAAGCAGATTTGAAAGAGAGACATTGCGGCTCTTGGCAAATGCATCCCACAAGGCTGCTTCGAGACCTGCTTTAGCCATCATATGTCCTCGAACAATGGAGTAACCTTTAATTGCCTCATCAACACTTTGGAGATCCTTCCCTAAAACAGAGGGTATCAGGAAGTCCTTCAGGATATGCCAGGCTGTAGGTACCGTTTCATATGAATAGTAAGGGGTTCCCTCGGCCACGCTTTCGCCCCAGCCTGTAACCCCTTCAGCATCAACCCTCACTATAATATGTTCTTCATCATATTCCGTCCCCATTGAAGTAGTAAAAGGGCTGACCAGGATCATTTTAATGTGGCGTAATTCAATTCTGTCGATTTTCATTCTGATTTATATTAATATATTCTATCTAAGTAAGTTAATGCTCATTGCCAGTCCAGCCCAGTTCACCCGCCCCAGGTCGATAATGCTATAGGGAAGCCTGCCAGAGTAGTATTCGGCCCAGATCCTGATCAAAGTCTCCCCCTGGCGTTTAAAGGCTATTCCAAAGGCACCCCTTATATCAGGATAAAAATAGTTTTCTGCGAGCAGTTTTATATCAGAAGCCGTGAAAAAATTCAGCCTCTCTCTGCCGCCAAAGTCCATCAGGCCACCACCCGTAATAGAAAACCTCTTCCTTATGACATATTTTGTGTAGACAATTCCGGTTGTAGCATAATAAAAGCCTTTTTTTAACGCCCGCAAGTAACTGAAATCGACCTGTTCATAATTATTTGATTTATCACTCTTCAGACTATCCGAATTACGCCGGGTAAAATCATCACCAAGATGCGATGAGATATGAAAAAGCCTCAGCCTGAAAATATTGTTACCCTTACGGATGGAATAATCGCAGCTCAGTTTGAAATCACTGTTAATCAAGCCGGCGAGGTAGGATCCGTCCTTTTTCCTGTCGAGTCCGAACTGAGTAAAATTCGCAGTACCAAAATTAAACTCCCATGAAATATCCTTAGTGGTTCCGCTGAGAACAGGCAAGTTAAAGCCCAGATTAACAGTTGAATAAAGGTCTGCATTCTCTTTATTCCTGTGCATGAAATATGAACCTCCCATTAGCTGACATTCAAGGGGATCGAGGAATACAACAGGATAAATCCTTTTCCCCTGAAGAAAAGAGAGGAGGTGCCCACTCTCCTGTGACGAGGCAATTACTTGAAAGGCAAGGAGAAGATATAAGAGCAGGAAAAGTCTCTTTTTCATTAGCTAACCTTTTTACTCTAATAAAAAACCGGCATTGCTGCCGGCTTTTTATTTAATGGTAAGAGCTGATCAATAGCCCCATTTCTTCATGACTTCCAGATCTTCATTTACTGATTCAACCGGGGTCTTGTCCTGGTATGATTCCTGTTCGATTATCATACAGGTTGTGCCGCCTGTTTTTACCAGAAGGTCAATAACCTCCTGAGCCTTTACAATGCCTTTGCCGAGAACGCAGCTTATATATTTCTCCTCACCTTTCCCGGTGTTTGCTATCTCATCTTTTGCATGTATCAGTTCAAATCTTCCTGGAAACTGTTTTACAACATCCAGGGCTATTGCACCACCGTTGTACAGGTTTCCGATATCGAGCTGAACAACAACCTTCGTTGGGTCGAATGATTTCATCATCAGGTCGAATACCTTTTCTCCGTTCAGTTTCTGGCTGAATTCAAAATCGTGGTTGTGGTAACCAAATTTCATTCCGGCTTTTTGGCACAGAGTTCCGCACTTATTAAAAACATCCATATACCTCATGAAATCGTCATAGGTTTTCCTCATGCTTTCATCCATAAACGGACTGACAACATATTTCTGCTGAAGTACGGCAGCGTCATCAATGGTACGTTTCCAGCTGTCGGTAAAATCTTTCTTTGCATCATCCCAATGGTCTTTCCCCATCACGGTATGGCCGCTCACCATTTTGAGGCCGAGTCCGTCGAGTATCTTCTTGAACTCAACGGCAGGATATCCGTAGAATTTAGCGTTGACATAATTTGCGTGCTCAACATAAACATAACCCATTTTTGCAAGCTTTGTAAGGGTCCCAACCGGGTCCTTTCCCATGTCGTCACGAACAGAATAGAGCTGGAGCCCAACTATCCGTTTTTTTGGCGCCACTCCTGCCAGCAATGTATTGGGTAAAATAGCTGCCCCGATAGCCGCCATTGCCCCAGCCTTTAAAAATGTTCTCCTTGATGTCTTCATTTCTATGAATAAATTAGGTATTGGTTAATTAAAGTAAGAAGTATATTTGATAGTTATAAAGTTAGAAATTTACTCTACTATTACAAATAAAAAACTTCAAAAGGAAAAATCTGTTATCCCCTCAATTGAATTAACTAATAACCAGCTTAGTAAAACTTTTAAACATACATCTCATATGAAAAAGCAACTATTTTCAATTGCCCTCATTTTAAGCTTTATATCTCCTTTTCTGCAAGCCCGGCAAAAGCAGATAAACCTCTTCAATGGGACGGACCTGAAAGGATGGCATGCCGATGTGCCTGCAATGGATAAGGATGCTTCGGTTAAGAGCCCTTTTCTGGTAAGAAACGGACTCCTTGTAAGTATGGGAACCCCTGGCGGCCATCTCATTACCGACAGTATCTACAGTAATTATCGTCTTGAAGTTGAATACCGCTTTGCCGGCAAACCAGGTAATTGTGGAGTTCTTGTTAATGCCTCGACCCCGAGGGCTCTCTATGGCATGTTCCCAAAGTCGATTGAAGTTCAGATGGAGCATAAGAATGCCGGAGATTTCTGGTGCATAGCCGAAGATATAAAGGTTCCTGATATGGAAACACGCCGCGGGCCCCAGGATACTTGGGGAACAACCGAAGGGAAAAACCGGAGAATCGAAAATCTTACTGAAAATTCCGAAAAACAAGTGGGTGAATGGAACAGGATAGTTATTGAATGCAGGGGAAGGGAGATAAAGGTGTGGGTTAATGATGACCTGGTTAACTATGGCTTCGACTGCACAGCCGACAAGGGAAAAATAGCGCTTCAGGCAGAGGGTTCGGAAGTTGAATTCAGAAAGTTACTGCTTACCCCTTTTAATGAAAAATGGGTCTCTCTTTTTAACGGGAAGGATCTTTCGGGATGGAAGGTGAAAATTGCAGGACATGAGGTTAATGATAATTATCTCGAAACCTTCAGGGTTGAGGATGGAATGATCAGGGTCATATATGACAAATACAATGAATTCAAAGACCTCTATGGACATCTATATTATGAGAAGCCGTTTTCGTATTATAAATTGAAATGCGACTATCGATTCACAGGTACACAATTAAAAGGTGGCGCTACATGGAATAATCGCAATAGCGGAATAATGCTCCATTCACAGTCGGCAGAAAGCAATAACATTAACCAGGCATTCCCGGTATCGCTCGAGTTTCAGCTGCTCGGCGGACTCGGCAATGGACCGCGCTCAACAGCAAATGTTTGTACTCCCGGCACTGCCGTAGAACTTAAGGGGAAAGTTGATTATTCACATTGTGTAAATTCAACTTCAAAGACATATAACGGCGATCAGTGGGTACATGTCGAAGCCGTGGTGATGGGCGACGAATACATGACTTTTCTTGTAAACGGCGACACAGTGCTTACCTTCCAGAGGCCGCAAATCGGAGGAGGTTTCATATCTAAAGAGATGGCCGGAAAAGACTGGGACCAGATGGGAATCACCGATAAGCAGATCTGGCTGTCGAAAGAGGGCACTACCTTAAAAGAGGGATACATAGCACTTCAGTCGGAAAGTCATGCCGTTGATTTTAAGAATATAGAACTATTGAACCTGATCGGATGCAAAGACCCAAAAGCTAAAAACTACAAAGCCTATTGTGTTAAAAGCGATGATTCCGATTGTATTTATTAATATTCAAGCCCTGAAGAAAGACTACTGGTAAGAAATATTCTTTACCCCTTCCATATGCCTGGTTGCCGCCTTTGCGGAGAATAATGATACAAGATTATCAGGAGTGAGTAGCTGACGGGGCGTGAATTTTTCAGAAGAGATATATTTAAGAATACTGCTGTAAAGCTGTTTCCCTTCCGGCTTGTCCTGAATTTCCTGCAGATGCGACATGCAGAAGAGTATCTTCCCCTTGCCGACTGTAAATTCGAAAATAAGCCCGAGTTTATGATTCCTCTCAATATTATCCACCACCTGCACAAGAGGGAAGTAGTCAGCAGGGCCATTATCGAGTATAAAGGGCCGGCTGTTTTTTACCACAGACCACCATTGCCAGTTTGAGTGGAACTCCGTAGGAAAATCAGAAAACAAGGGTAAGGAAGGATCTGTCAGAATTGACATGGTTCCGGGCGATACAGGCTTTTTAATCGATTCAGAGATCCCTTTAAACATCCTGTAGTTCCAGTAATCAGGGGTGAATAAACCTCCAACCGAAATGTCTTTCACCTCATCGAAAGATGGAAAGCAAAGAACTTTGCCTCCCTCAGCCAGCTTTGAGAGAGTAATTTTATCAAGCTTTTCAGTCACATAGATATCTGATGGTACTTTAGTATCAGCACCGGCGGGGTATACCCATACCGGATAGCTGTTCCTGTAATTTGTTCCGTCGAGAATCAGTGTCAGTGTTAGTTTCTCTGCATTTTTTATCGAGGAAAGATCGATCTTTAAATCTGCCGCCTCAGTCAGCTCCCCCTGGGGTAATGAAATTATTGTCTGCCCCTTAACCACAAGTCCGCCGGCAGACTTGCTTAGTTCCCAAGTCACTTTCTGATCCTTCAGTGTTGATTCAGAATAATTTGCCACCTCTATTTTCCCTGCAAAAGGCTCATCGTTTGTCCAGCAATATTTCTTCATCGTAAGCAGGGGCACTACCCTGTTGCAGAACTGAGTGAACTGCTCCGGAGTAACAAGACCCTTGCTTTCCATAAAGGCATCCAGAATGCCAACCAATGCTGTTCCCTGTCCCGGGAAATCCTGCAGGTCGAGAAGATGGAATCCCCCGAAATGAGGTGTCCTCAGTGCCATTTCTATATCAGCTTTGTAGCATATCACGCTAAGCGCTCCCGACGCCCTGAAAAATGATTTAGCCTGACTGTCAAGGTTATTAGTCTTCAGTCTCTCCCTGAAAACTTCAAAATTCCAGGGCTTCATAACACCCTTATATTTTTTTATCTCATCATAATTGGGGTAAATCTGATATTGGCCCACCTCCGTACCTACGGCGGGGACAGTACATTTTGATATTGCTCCAGAAAAGTTAATATCAGTAGATGGATACCGGCCATTAATATAACCGCCATCGCAGGCATCGGCAAATGAAAAGGAGCCCCTGATCTGCGTGGCGAAAGTCGTATCGGTATCTGCTCCCACCCTGCATGCGGAATAATAATCCTCACCTGCGGCAGGTCCCCTGAATCCAAGATAGTTATTTGAACCATAAGCCATTAAATGTCGGTTATCGATCGATCTGAAATGGTCGAGGAACTCTTTCATAACCTCCTGGTCGCCCGATAGTTCATTCCCCAGAGCAAACATCACAAATGAGGGATGATTACCATATGAGGCGAGAATATTCTCTCCCTCCTTTAAAAGGAAGGCATTCAGCCGGTGATTCCCATCCCTGCTAACGCTGCCCCAGAAAGGCAGTTCGGGCTGAAGGTAGATCCCTTCAAGGTCGGCAGCATCGAAAGCAGCCTTTGGAGGAGCCCAGGAGTGGAAACGGTAGAAATTGATGCCATAGGATTTTGCAATGCTGAATATCCTTCTCCAGCCATCTACATCCATGGGAGGATGGCCTGTAAGAGGAAATACACAGGCATCGTGTTTTCCGCGAAGGAAAGTCCTGGTACCATTTATGGCAAACTGAGTTCCTTCAGTATTAAACCTCCTCATTCCAAAAACGGCTTCAGCATAATCAATCGGCTTTTCAGAAGATAGGCCGACTTTAATTTTATAAAAAACCGGGTTAAACTCACTCCATAACTTTGATCTGCTGCCCATCTTGTAGTTCAGCTTTACAATATTCTCGCCCGGCTGCAGCAGAACGGAGTATTTTTCAGGAGCAATCTTTTGAAAGTCGGCCGAATTTGATGATTCTGCCGAAATATTTATGACTGCTTTGGAGTTGTTCGCTAAATTGCTTATTATCTTTGCCTTAACAAGAACTGTGCGCTTGTCGATATCGGGATAGAGCTGAATATTCACGATATGAGTGCGGTTTAATGCCTGAAGCGAGAATCTGCCGATTATTCCATTCCAGTTCCCCTCGGTGTGTTCTGTCCATGCATGCGAACCGGTAACGCCATCAGGAACAGAGCCTTTGCCATTATTTACAAGAATAGTCAGAGTGTGTTTCCCGGGCTTCAGGTATACAGAAAGATCATAACTCTGTTCAGTCAGCAGGTTATCGTTCGACCCGACAAAGGCAGTATCGATCCAAATGCTGGTTGGTTTGGTCCTCTCCATGAAGAGGCTGATCTCCTTGTCGTTCCAATTTTCAGGTATATTAATTACTTTCTGGTACCAGGCCATTCCATCGAAGGTAAGCTCGCGCGAAAGTCTCATCGTTTCCGTTCTGTTGAGATTGGGAATACCCTTTTTATTTTCATCCAGGGTTCCGGGAAGTTTTACAGAATCAGACAGAGCTTTTGAATACCATTTCTGCACGATGCCAAGGGATGAAGAATCAAGAGCAAAGCGCCATGATCCGTTTAGAGAAATCTCATTCTTTTCAATATAGGTCGGTCCTGAATTACATGCAGCCACCATTAAGGTCAGGGATGCCAGAAGAAAATAAAACCCGTTGCGCAAAGTCATACTATCATTTTTTAACTGTTCCGGAGAACTGATTATCTTATTCATACATTTCATTTATATCAGCGGCTGCGAGTTCCGACATCAGGCTGCTTACCTTCATTATTACTTCATTATAGTACTTCTCTCCCTTTGCCGGCGTTGACAGCCCAGGGTCGCCTATTCCGGTATCGTTTGTGACTTTGGTCCATGCTCTCTCGGCCCAGGCCCATTTTTCATTGAAGGCCTTTATCCTGAATTTTTTCCCCTTCCCTTCGCCTGCCTCATCGAGTGGACGAACCATTCCGGGAGCAATGAACTGCATGACACTTGTCTCCATCTCATCAGCATGTCCGCCTCCATTCTCGAATATATCATTCTGCCCTTCAACCTGGAACCAGTTGCAGCAACAGATAAATAAAGCCGGGTATTTAACTCCTAATTCCCTTATCATCTGCCTGAAATCATTTCCTCCATGACCATTAAGTATAAGAAACTTGCTTATTTTATGCCTGTTAAGTACATCGGCCACATCATTCAGTATTGCAAACTGTGTTGAGGGATTCATGTTAATGTTGAGAAAGACATCCATCTGCCCTGTATTGACGCCAAAAGGAACAAAAGGAAGAACGATCACCCCGGCTCCTGATGCCCAGGCCCTGGCTGCTGAATCGTCTGCTATCTTTTCAACCATGATATTATCGGTCGAAAATGGCAGGTGAAGATTATGGGCTTCGGTGGCACCCCAGGGAAGAACAGCAAGTTCTATTTTTCTATCTTTTATTGTTTTCCAGGTATTCCCGGCAAGGATGTATGGTTTCATGGTGAAACAATTTAATATACAGATATAAAAAAACCCGGGACTAAATTTAATCCCGGGAACGAAAGTAATAAATAACAAACGGATATCTATTCTTTTTTCTGTTTCCTGAGATGTTTTATCTCCTTCTCCTTATCACTTATTTGTTGTTCGAGTGATGAAATTTTTTCATTTAGTTCAGCACTCTTCTCCTCAAGTTTCCTGATATCTGATTTTATCTCTTCCACATGTTTTTTCAAGTCTGAATTATCACTTTCAAGGCTTTTGACTACAGGTGTATAAATTGATTTTGCATAGAACCATGAGGTGATATAACCGATGGCTGCGGCAGCCAGTAACAAAGCTAATATTGCAACCACACTCCACGCAACAGTTTGTGTCAGTAGTAAATATGTTTGTACCATTTTCTTACATTTTAATTGAAACCTGTGACCTCCTGCTTTTGGCTCTTCCCTCATCGGTGATATAATCGCCCGATAATTCTATGCCGCCTGTCTCAAGATGCAATCGCGTCGTCGGGATACCTTTGTCTTCGAGATATTTGCGGACTGCCTCAGCCCTTTTAAGGCAAAGTTCCTGGTTAAACTCCTTTTTACCAACCAGGTCGGTATAACCCATCACCAAGAGTGCCGAAGAGGAGTATTTTTCAAGCCAGCTTTTCATTTCAGCAATTTTGCTGTCAAATTGGGGATCAGGATTGAATTCAAATTTATTGAATTCAAAATAGATCATTAGGTCTCCCGGCATCGATTCCTTAAGTTTCATTAAAGAATCTGACGATCCGGTTTGGGAAATGAGAGTTGGTTGTTTTTCAGCCTTTGCATTCATGACAGGTCTTATTTCATCGTTATAAAGCCATGCCGAAAAGAATGCCCAGATTATAAATACAACTAACCCGGTAACAAGGATTCTCATGTGATTGAATATTTGGTTAATGTTCAGGAATCAGCTATCCAAGTTAAGAAAAATCAATCAGATTTATAACGTTTTATGCACAATTTATTTTGAACGATTCAATCAGTTCCTTAATAATCATTTTATTTAGATTTCCTCAATCCCTTTACCCTCTCAATCCAGAAAGAGTTAAAGCTTACGACCGGATCCTGGCATATATAAACTGTCGTTCCGTACTCCCTTGCATCGGGGTCTGTAATTCTTCCTGCAACAGTTATCTTCCTGAAAAGAGCCTGTATATCACCACCAGGTTTCCTGTTAATATAAATCATTGTTTTTATATCAGGCGAGAAGGTATCGGGATACCAGTACCTGAAACTCTCGCTGAAACATACAGCTTCAGGAAGACCATATTTTTTCCCAATAACAGTTATTGCCCCAGCCTGCCCGTAGTTTTCACCGTAGATGAAGCAGCTTTTTTTGTCAGCAACCGACTGATAGGCTTTGTTTGCAACAGCTGTCAACTCCTCCCATCCAATCATGTCGGCATAATCCTGAGGGAGAGAATGGATAGATCCGTCCTCAAATCTTCTTCCGGTTGTCATACCTGTACTCTTTTCCATTCCCTTAAAATATTTAATCATCTCTTCCTTTCCGAAAACCGGCAGACCAATAGGCAAGGCCGGAATGGTCAGAACTACCAACAAAATCGGGAAAATTATCCGCACGGCTTTCCTTTTAAGCATATTGTCATACGCAACTGCACCTGCAGCAATTAAAAGAGGATAAACACCCAGAGTATAATAGCTCTTCCCCTTAAGAAACATCAATGAAAAAATGACAAACAGAGAGAGAAGGCCAAGAAATCTGAAAGTTACAGCTCTCTTCCTGAAAAGCAGAAAAATCAGCCCCCCAACTGTTAAAACAGACCCCATAAAGGGCATAATAAGCTGTTCCTTCAGAAAGAGCGGAGCGTCCATATGGACCAGCTGTGTACTGTATAGTTCAGACATGTGTCCGGTTACCGGAAAGCCCATGGATACCTGCCATATCAGGTTTGGAAGAAAGATAATGAAGGCTAAGCCAAGGCCTGCCAGGAACATCTTCTTTTTGAAAACAGAACGGTAAGGGGTAAAGGGAATAATAAGCGCTAATCCGGTAAAGAGCAGGGCCGCCAGATATTTATTCAGCATTGCAAAACCTGCCACAATGCCAATAAATAAAAGGAATTCCCCGTCATCTGTATTTATATATTTAATTACCAAATATATACACAGAGTCCAAAGGAATATTTCGACAAATACCGGCATGAAAAGAGAGAAGGTCCTCATGAAAAAGACAGATATCATAAGTCCCACAGCAGCCAGTAAGGAGGCATAGGCCGATCCTCCCAACTCCTTCGCTATTGATGAAACAAGGATCATCAAAACACCTCCTGTAATTGCAGGAATAATCCTGACCGCAAATAATGAATAGCCGAATAATTTATGACTTATCAACGCCAGCCATCCGATGACAGGTGGCACAGTGGCGTAACCGGCAGCAGGATGCTGCCCAAGAGAGAAATAAAGGAGCTCGTCCCTGTGTTATTCAAGGTTATTTAATATTAATAATCTGACAACCACACTGAAAATAGCCAGTCCAAATATAAGGGGAGCAAGCCACTTGCTGTTTTCCTTGTTTTCCATCTCAATATTTTAAAACTATATCAAAAATCAGATAACTTTTTGTGAAAGTTATAAAATAAAATCCGGGAATTTTTTAGCCGAACCATCAGGAATATACTAACTTTAACTTTTGAGCGTTAATTTGATAAATTGTGATAAACATAATGAACTCCATGAAAAGCCGGAGGGGTTTCAGCCTGTTTTTTTTATTAATTCTTCAGGTTATAATTCTTACCGCAGGCATACAGGGGCAGGCCCCAACAGGCGACCAGTCACTTGACGAAAAGGTCAAAGCTTTTCTTTCGGACCATTCCGGGCAGTGGCACGATATGAATGTTCCAACAAGCGACGGTCAGCTTCTTTATAATCTGATCATAAAAGGAAATTACAAGAGCGCTCTCGAAATCGGCACCTCAACGGGCCATTCAGCTATCTGGATTGCATGGGCACTCAGCAAAACAGGAGGGAAACTGATCACCATTGACATCGATGAAGCACGTTATAAGATAGCCCTTGAAAACTTTAAAAAAGCAGGCTTGTCGGACTATATCGATGCCAGGCTCGCTGATGCTCACGCCTTAGTTAAAGAACTTAAGGGCCCATTCGATTTTGTATTCAGCGATGCTGATAAATACTGGTATAAGAATTACTTTATCGACGTTGATCCTAAGCTGAAAATCGGAGGTTGTTTTACGGCGCATAATATTTCGGGCCGAAGGTATGCCTATGGAGGACAGGCAGAATTTTACGAATATGTCAAGAGCCTGAAAAACTATGAGACTACTGTAAATTACGATGGTGGTGGATTATCGATAAGTTACAAGAAATCAGAAAAATAACATTATCCTTCTCTGGCTTGAAATGATCCAGGGAGAATTAAGGTGTGTTTTCTGCCAATTAAGCCTTGAAAACATCTTTATAATTGCTGTAAATGTCGGTTTTCAGCTCATCAATTGAAATCTGCCGATCCTCAGAGACCTTTTTATAGATTTCCCTGATATCGATATCAGCCCCATCAGTTTCGAGAAATATCCTTTCAGATGGAAGAGTCGCCAGGAGATTTGAAGATTCAGGTCTTACGGCAAAGTCGAACCAGAAAGAGAGATAAAATCCTTTAGAGAGAAGCTGAACGGCAAGCTCAACACTGCCCCTGAAACCATGAATTATCCATATTGACTGCGGCCTAAGTTTCTTATGTGCTGCAAGAAGCTCATCCCATGCCCGTACACAATGAATGAACAGCGGTTTCGAAAGAGAATCGGCAATTTTTGCCTGCTCACTGAATACAATGCTCTGGATTTCAGGTGAGGGCCCCCTTAGTTTGTCAAATCCGGCCTCGCCTAAGGCCGCAAGAAGAGGATTTTCGGCGTTGAGAGCCACAAAAGTGAGAAGTTCCTTTACATTCCCTTCATTCAGGTACCACGGATGAATGCCCAGCGTAAAGGTTCTCCCGGGTTCATTGTGTGGCAGAAGGTTTTCGTGTGCCATAAGGTTTTCGACACAGAAGAGACCCTTTTCAGCTTTCCCTCCATGGGTGTGTATATCAATATAATCACCTGGCTCTGGAAAATTCATCCGGTTTATTTGCCAATAATTGATAATCCCTTGTCGATACGGCTGAGAGTTTCAGTTTTTCCGATCCAGTTTATGATATCGAACATATGAGGTCCCCTTGAAGCTCCCACAATTACAAGCCTGAAAGCATTCATTACAGCGCCTGTGTTATATCCCTTTGATTCGATCCAGGCTTTTACAATTGATTCCGTTGTGGATGGAGAAAAATCATCAGCTTTTTCGAGAACAGACCGTAACTCGCTTATTATTAAACCACTATCTTCCTTCCACCTTTTCTTTACTACTTCAGGATCATAAGTCGCAGGTGCCTTGAAAAAGAAGTCAGTCTGGTCCCATATCTCCTTCACGAATGTGACTCTCTCCTTGACAAGTCCCACAAGCTTTTCCAGATTAATAATATCATAGTTAAAACCATGAGTCCTGAGGATTTCCCTGAACTCCATGGCAATCTCCCTGTCCGTTTTTGTTTGCAGATACTGATGGTTGAACCATTTTGCTTTTTCGGGATCGAAACGTGAACCTGACTTTCCAACCCTATCCATTGAAAATGACTCAGAGAGTTCATCAATAGAAAAAATCTCCTGTTCAGTTCCCGGATTCCATCCAAGAAATGCAAGCATATTAACGAAAGCCTCAGGATAATAACCCTCCTCGCGATACCCCTTTGCTGTTTCACCATAAGGCCAGTAAAGAGGAAATACAGGGAAACCCATCTTATCACCATCTCGTTTGCTGAGCTTTCCCTTCCCATCGGGCTTTAACAGAAGCGGCAGGTGGGCAAAAAGCGGCTGATCCCATCCTAAGGACCGGTAAATCATAACATGTAGGGGAAGTGAAGGGAGCCACTCCTCGCCCCTTATAACATGACTGATCTCCATCAAATGGTCATCAACAATATTTGCCAGGTGATATGTCGGCATGCCATCAGATTTGAAGAGCACCTTATCATCGAGAGTTGAAGTGTTTACTACAATATTGCCACGTATTAAATCGCTGAATGAGATCTCCTCGCCGGGAGGCATTTTATATCTTATTACGTAGGGCTCGCCTCCTTCAATCTTCTTTTTCCAAACAGAGGTTTCGAGTGAGATAGAATTATTCAGGCTTTCCCTGTTTGACGCATTGTATATGAAAGTAAATCCCTGCTTTTCATAAGAACTCCTGAGTTTTTCGAGCTCTTCGGCTGTATCAAATGCAAAATAGGCATCACCTTTCTCAACAAGAAGATCCGCATACTGACGGTAAATCGCTTTCCTGTCGCTCTGACGGTATGGTCCGAATTTGCCTCCTTCCCTGATACCCTCCTCAACTTTTATTCCGCACCATTCGAGCGATTCCATTATATATTCCTCCGCCCCCTCAACAAACCTCACCTGATCAGTATCCTCGATCCTTAGAATAAAGGTTCCGTTATTCTTCTTCGCGAAGAGATAATTATAAAGTGCTGTCCTGACTCCTCCAATATGGAGCGGGCCGGTCGGACTAGGGGCAAAACGTACACGTACCTGTGTCATATGATTTTACATCCGGTTAAAACTGCCGTAAAGATACACATTTGACGTTATTTACAATATTCAGGGCCAACCTGTATCATGAATGACAAATTTCCCATTTTGTTTAATATCCTGAATATTTCGCACAAAGGTTAACATCTTTAAAATAATGTCCTTTCGATCTTGAAAAATAATTTAAAAGAGTGAACTTTGCATCTCTCAGAAAAACACTCCTGCCGATGAATGATGCCAGATACCAGCAATCAGTTTTTATTGAAAAACACGAGAGGCTTTTCCTTCTGATTATCATAGCAATAAATTTTATTATTAAAGCAATTCCGGCAGGCATACTCGAGCTTGGGAACGATGAAGTTTACTACTGGACTTATGCGCTTTTCCCTGATTTCAGCCATTTTGATCATCCTCCTATGGTAGGGCTGACAATTCAATTATTTACCCTGAACCTTAAACTGAACAGCGAGCTTTTCATACGGATGGGAGGCTTGATCTTCTCCTCGGCTAATATCTTCATGCTTTTCTGCCTGGTAAAGCGATTATTCTCAAGCCGTGCCGCTTTCTTCGCAGTATTTGCCTATCTCTCCTCCTTCTATTTTAACATTATAAGCGGCCTTTTTATCCTGCCCGACACTCCTCAGATATTCTTTGTGCTTCTGGCTCTTTACTTTATCCTCCCTTCGATTACTTCCAGGAATCCTGGCAGGAAGGAAAACAAAGCTATGCTGCTGTTTGGATTTTTCACGGGTCTGGCTTTCCTGAGTAAATACCATTCTCTCTTCCTGTGGTTTGGAGCCGGCTTATATATTTTAGTTCACAACAGGATATGGCTGAAGAAACCAGCTCTTTACCTAAGCATAATGATAACTCTTCTGCTGATGATCCCGGTCATCTACTGGAACTACAAAAATGATTTCATCAGCTTCACCTTTCACGGAAACAGAGTTGTACTCACTCATAGCGGACTGAATTTCATCTCATTCATGCAATTCAACCTGGGTCAGATATTCTATCAGAATCCGGTATTATTTGTTGTTTTCATATTAACACTGATTTCTGTTTTCCGCAAAATAAAAAGGGGAATTAGTCAGACAGAGATCATTCTTCTCTATATCTCTTTGCCCCTGATAGTTGTTTTCACTATTGTTTCATTATTCAGAAGTTCCCTACCGCACTGGACGGGTCCGGCTTTCCTCGGCCTGATAATTCTGAGTGGCAGCTATCTCGACCAGATTGCTGAAAGGAATAAATTAAAAGCCAGGAGGCTTATCTCATCGGCTCTGATTCTTTTTGCGTCGATACTGCTCATTGGAACCGCAGAGATAAAAAGCGGCTTCATAGGTTTTAAAACCGATTCTTCAAAGAGTCACCGTGGGAACGGTGATTTCACTCTCGATATGTATGGCTGGAGGCAGGCTTCAGAAAAATTTGCAGGATTCCTTGCGAAGAATGGAATAACTCAGAAAGATTATTCAAATACAGTTCTGGTCTCCGACAACTGGTTTCCGGCATCGCATATTGATTATTATTTAGCTCATCCTTTAAATATCAGACTTTTAACCCTGGGAAACCTCGATAAAATACATAAATATTTCTGGATCAACAGGAAGAGACAGATAAAAGAATCCGACAAGGTATTCTTTATC
>CAIPJU010000056.1 GCA_903865465.1 uncultured Bacteroidota bacterium | reverse complement strand
GATAGTATAGCAATATGCGTTTCTCTGATTGCACATATCTGACCAGGAAATAAAAAATAATTGTCCAGGCCAGAATATCAAATGAATTAGGCTGAAATAATATATTAAGGCGCACTAACGCAGAGAACAGGAGTGATAGCGAAGCCATAATTTTTGCAATTAAACTACCTCCGATTGACTCAATAATTAACCATACAAATACAATGGTTAAAGCCCCAAAAAGTGCGGGAAAGAAACGTATCCAGAATATAGTGCCTCCAAGTAAAAATATAATTTTTGAAATCAAAGAAGTAAAAGGGGGCACGGAAATAAATCCGAAAGCAAGATGTCTGGCCTGGTCAAGATGAAGGAATTCATCCCTGTGCAGTTCATAAATGGGATTAACCACCAGAAACTGAAGGATGAACTTTGTAACTACTATTAGCAGCAAAATCCAATACTTCTCTATAAAACGAGTGAGTAATGATTTCATGGGCTCCTTTTGATTTCTCAGCTACCATCGGCCACTCCAACCAAATTCAACAATTTTCAGAACATGAATTGGAAATAACTCAGGTAGTAAGCTATTCGTTTAATTCCAAAATGTTTAAAACACAAGTAATCCAAAAATAATAAATTCTCAGTGATTCTGTACCAATAACAAATCACCAACCTGGCACTCTGTTACTTTTATTAAATCATCAGGCGCTATTTTCAGCTGCAGGCCTCTTACTCCTGCACTGACAAAGAGAAAATCATAGAGGGTGCAGCTTTCATCAATAAAGGTGGGATAATTCTTTTTCATTCCTATCGGTGAACAGCCACCCCTAATATATCCTGTATGTTCCAGAATCTCCTTCATGGGAATCATGGCAGCAAACTTGTTGCCTGACAATTGGGCCGACTTCTTTAAATCAAGCTCTTCTGCTCCGGGAATGATACAAACAAAGATTCCCGACTTATCTCCTCTTAAGACCAGCGTTTTAAATACCTGGTCGATATTCTGATTCAGCTTATCAGCTACTGCCCTGGCACTCAGGTCCGATTCGTCAACCTCATAGGCAAGGAGATCATACTTAATTCCAAGCCTGTCGAGGATCCTTGCTGCATTGGTCTTTGTCATAATTCGCCTCGTCCAAATTTCTCAATCATCTCCCCTGCAATACTTATTGGTGAGGGATGTTCCGGGAGATTTTCCCTGGAAAACCAGGCAGCCTCAGCAATTTCCTTCTCTTCTGTAACTATTGGCTGATTTATATTTGCTTCAGCAATAAAACCAACCATCATTGATCCCGAAAGAGGCCAGGGCTGGCTCTTGTAATATCTGATATTCTTAATATCGAGACCAACCTCCTCTTTTACTTCACGAATCAGGGTCTCCTCGAGCGATTCTCCCACGTCGGCGTAACCAGCAATTAATGAGAACCATTTGCCGGGAAAGTTTATGTTTCGGGCTAGCAGGATTTTATCATTGGATATTATTGCCACAATGACCGCCGGTGAAATCTTTGGATAAACAACAGTATTGCACTCCGGACATCTCAGAGCCCTTTCATCATGCTGGTGATGAGTTCCCGCACCGCATCTGCCACAAAATTTATTATGCGAGTACCAGTTCCACAGGTGGAAACCGGCAATAGTGACCCAGGCTATCTCCTTTTGCCTTATTAACCGGAAGAAATTAATCTCCTTGTAGATGAAAACTGAATTATCAGTTAAAGGTTTTTCCCATATCAGAAAGCAGGGAGTATCATTGAGGGTAAAGAGGAAAGCACTTTCTGTAGTTTCTGACAGATTAAGGAAATCCCGTTTTTGCGGCAATGCAAATTCATCACCTTTGGTTTTCATTAACAGTGAATTATCTTCATAATGAAAAACATAATCCTCTTCTCCTATCCTTTTGCTGGGTAGAAAATGGTTGTTGAAGCGGTGTGGTAAGATTTCATGGATCATATTGGTACCT
>CAIPJU010000055.1 GCA_903865465.1 uncultured Bacteroidota bacterium | reverse complement strand
TTCAGTGATATGCCACCTATACCCGGGCAGCAGATCCCGGAAGATCTTAAAAACAAGATTATGCATATGTCATTCCCTTTAAGCGAAGAAACCATTCTTATGGGCAGTGATAATAACCCTTCTATGGGCGAAGTCAAAACCGGACAGAACCTCTCCATATCAGTATCCACGGCAAACAAAGCTGAAGCAGACAGGGTTTTTAATGCCCTCGCCGAAGGAGGCCAGGTCACAATGCCTTTATCTGACACCTTCTGGGGATCATATTTTGGAATGCTGGTCGATCCTTATGGCTTTATATGGCTTGTGGAATGGGCTAAGAAGTGATTATCAGATAATAAATTCTGATCTCTTCTCAGTATACAAAGACATTTTCATTTATAACTTCTTGGTTGGGCGTACAAAATCTCCTGCGTCACGCCACCACTCATTATAACATCTGATGGCATGTTCTTTTTCGGTTAAAGCCATATTATAAATCAAAGTTATCTCGTGCGCACCACCTGAGGCAAATTCAAGTTTTGATACTGTTGAATCATATGTATAATCAATCGTTAAACTGCGATTTGAAGAGAGAGGCAGAACAAAACCGGCAGTAATAATCACAGAATTCAGCTTATATAACTCAGAATAAAAACTCTGGCTTCTGAACCAGAGCCCTAGCCTGAAGGGATCTAAATTAAACCCACTCCCTGCAGTAAATGTCTGAAATGGCTTCTGGAATTCATAAACAAATCCAGGATTCAGGAATGCGACCTTGCTCTCTCTGAAAATGCCATTACTAAATGATAACTGGGTCAGCAAATTTGCATGAACAACATATTTGCGTGGAAGGCGCGCATTATCATTATCTACGAAAGATATATAGGGCCTGAAAATATGGCTTGCAGAAAATCCAATAGTCGGCGTAATCTTGCGTCTGATAAAATTCTGTCGGTAAACAACTCCGATATTCCAGTCGGGATAGACTTTCGGTTCCACAGCTTCATAAGCAAAAGAACTTGGCTGAACGACTCCATATATCGGATCCAGCTGATCACTAAAAACAAAACCGTTGTTCTTAAAGTCCTTCTTATTCAGTGAAAAAATCGACATGCCAAACTGAAGCATCCTGTCAGGCTTCTGGATCCGGTATGAATAGATAAATTCTACTCGCTGAGTCCTCAAATGGTGAAGCCCTTCATTATCATTTAACATAAGAAACCCAATTCCCATATTTGTTTTCGACCACTGGTAATCGGCAGATAAAAAGTATGTTGAGAGATCTCCGGGAATCTTGCTCCACTGTTTTCTGAATGAAGACGAAAAACGAAGATCGCGAGTTATACCCGCCGTGGCCGGATTATAATACAATGAAGTGTTATAAAACTGAGAAAACTGGGGATCCTGACTTTTTAGTACAGTAAATGAGAAAATCATCAAGCCCAATAAAACATATTTCAGCTGTCCGTCTTTCATGATCTGCTCCTATTTTATTAAAGTTATTGAGCCGTATCTCTGCCCTTCATATGCTCTGCCATCTTTAAAGATTGCCTCTTTCAAATGCCATACATACACATCGGGGGGCAGAGCTTTTCCTTTAAATGTACCATCCCATCCTTCGGCAGGTACTCCCCTGTCGAGTTTAGTGGTCTCCCATATCAGGTTGCCCCAGGTATCATAAATGACCAGATGATATTTTACTAATCCGGTTCCGACTGCCTTAAATTCACTGACACCTGCGGATGCATTTCCCGGTGAAAGGGCATTTGGCATAAACAAGCCTTTAAACAACACAAAATCAATGGAATCAATAAATACATTCTTACAGTTAAACTGGTTTGTACTCGTTAAACTCACAATGTAACTTCCATAGTTGGTATACCGGTGCAATGGGTTTTCCTCTGTTGATGTCTGTCCATCGCCATAATTCCATAAGTAAGAAATAGCACCTGTCGAATAATTGCTGAACTGGACAGTATCTAATCCGTTTATTTTTAAATATTTAAAGTCGGAGACGGGAGATGGATGAACCATAATAAAATCTCTCTTTAAAATACTGTCATTACAGCCGCCCTGACCTACCACCTTTAAGCTGACACTATATATTCCCTCTCCTTTTAAAGTATATTCCGGTTCCGGGTCTTCGGAAGTACCCTGCCCCTCAATATTCCAGAAATACTGCAAAGCCCATTTCGACAGATTAATGAATTTAACTTTAAACGGATCGCAACCTATCGTCGTATCAACCCTGAAATCAGCAACAGGATTATGATAAGCATGATAGATTATCCTGCTTGTATCAGAACACAAGAAGATGTTTGATGCAATAAGGCTGACATTATAATCGCCTGCTGCATTAAAGGTGATTTCCGGATTTGTCTCCTTCGAAATTGATCCATTTCCAAAATCCCATTTGTAATCCTCTGCAGCTTCCGACAAATTAGTAAATGCAACATCTACCGGAGTAACGCAGGTCTGTATAGAAGAAGAGTTAAACGCTGAAACCGGCTTGGGATTGACAATAAGTTTTTTACTGATCGAGTCAGTGCAAGCCATGGTATTCATTGCTTTTAAGCTGATAGTATATGTGCCTGGCTCTTTAAACAACTGTTGTCCGTTTATATCAGTTGATGTGTTTCCATTGTTAAAATTCCAATAATAATAATCTCCTCCCGAAGTCTGATTCTGAAATGTTATCTGCAGGGGTTGGCACCTGCCATTATCAGGAATGCTAAAGGCAGCTATTGGTGACTTGTTGATATTTATCGTTTTTGAAGCACTTGCTGTACAGCCGCTGATCAAACTTTTTGCAGTAAGAGTTATTGTGAATGAGCCAGGCTTACCGTAATAATGGTGACCATTAAAATCCAATGACTTAGTTGAATCTCCAAAGTCCCATATTACACTGGAAATTTCACTTATTTGCATGTTCACGGGAGCAACAAAAACAGTATCATCTTCACAATATTCAACTTTATCCGGAACGAAATCAACAACGGGGGCACCAAAAACATTTATATCGGTGGTAAAAGTACTGTAACTACAAGAGTCATTCACTAATAAAGTGACGGTATACTTACCTGGTTTTTCAAAAATGTGAACCGGATGCATCTCATTGCTGACATTTTTATCACCAAAATTCCATGACCAGTTCAGAAATGGCTTATTACCAAGCACACCTCTCGAATAGTTTGTAAATGAAACCTTCAGTGGTGCACAACCAAAAGTGGTATCTGTTTCAAAAAATGCTTTGACCTTATTTGGGAAAATGGTTACCGTTTTATTCATTGAATCCAGCCCGCACTCATTTTTTGCTAACAGTGTGATAGTGTAGGTAGTGTCATTTATTCCGGTTTCAAATATATGTGAACCAGGGTTCTCTGAAATCGAATCTGCTTTCCCGTCGCCCCATTTCCAGATATAGGTATCAGCTAATCCTGTGGTGACATTGAAAAAATGAATCTCCTTAGGCGAACAGCCCCACGTTACATCCATTCCAAAACCAGTGATCGGTATGGGTTTTACAATAACATCCCTTGTGGAAGTTACTGAACTGCAACGATTTGTTGCTTTAAGCATAATTGTATAGGTGGTATCGGCTAATTTCCCCTGCTGGTAAACTATATAACCCGGATCCACATTATTACTTGTCAGTTTGTTACCAAAATCCCAGTTGTATGTCAACTCTTCACCTACAGAAGTATTGGTAAAACTTACTTTCAAAGGAGCACATCCCTGAGGATTATCATAGTTGAAAGAGGGTTTAGGCTCATGATATAGCCTTAACATCATTGTATCATACCCTGTAAACAGACAAGGCGCATTGCTGTTTACCTTCACATAAAAATAAAGTGTGTCCTTTCCTTTGTCATTTGCTAAAAAGCTGTACACGGGATTTTCTTCGCCGGTTCCATTAAAATAGCCATCACCTGAAGAACTCCATGATATTTTGCTCACATCCCTGTAAATAATATCCTTTATCTGGTAGGTTGAATTTACACAGGCAGTATCGGATAATATCAAATCAGCAAATGCATTATGAATAATATTGATCCTCATTGAATCACTGACAATATAATTCTTTATCGGATCTTTGCCCCTGGCATGAAGTTCGAGCACAACCATCCTTTTTGAAATATCCCCACTACCAGGATGATATGTAGGTGTTAAAGTTGAATCATGATCAAAAATACCAGTACCTCGTGAAGTCCACCAGATTTCAGAATATTCTTTAGCCGTAGCTGTTGAGATAGTAACATCTGATCCTTCGCAAATCTTCTCGTCCTGACCAGCATCCGCAGAGGGGACAGGAGTAATAAGCAATAAAATTGTATCAGTGACAACCTTTACACAAGGGGAATTGGAAGTAGCCCTGATAACCAGTTTAACACTCTTGTTTATAAGATCATCGGGGCCGTGAACATAGGAACTTATGATACTGGAGCCATTAATAAATTTTCCGTCTCCCATCGAACTCCAGCTTACCTGGTTAACATTCTGCGCTGTTGCGCTGCTGGCCGTAAACATATCCATTTCACCAATGATGGCATCATTACCTGCAAAAACAAGCGGATTTTTTTGTATCGAAAGGGTCATTGAATCAATGTATGGAGCACTGCACGGTGGAATTCCGGTTGCCTTTAAATACAACTTAACAGTTCCGTTTTTGATGTCGTTAACACCGGGAGAATAAACCGGGTGCAGATTGTTTTTATCATTGAAATGACCATCACCTGAGCTTTTCCATTCGACTGATATGGAATTTAAGCTATAAGAATCACTTAAAGTTTTTACATTATCCTCGCAAATCGCATCATCTGAACCTGCGCTGGCAACAGGAAAGGGAGTGAGGTTAAGCACCATGCCGTCACTTACAGATGGGCAGGCAGGGTTCTTTGACGTTAAAGTCAGGGTTACAGATCCGTTTGTGATATCTGAAGCCGAAGGAAAATAGGTTGGCGTTAATGAATTTATGTTGTTCCATATACCGCTTCCGCCTGATGACCACCCATATTGTGTTGAATGTAAAACATAAGCCTTTGCCGGCATGAATGAAGAAGAACAGATGGTTGTATCATTTCCTGCCGAAATTACAGGAGGATCAACAAAGTTCAACTTCAAAGTATCATAACCAGGTGAGGTACGGGGCAAAATAGCATTTACCCTTAAGACGAGTTTCACACTGCCCTGAGTTTTATCATTGGCTGATGGATAATAAGTGGTAATAAGTTTTGTAGAATCCTCAAAAGTACCGGATCCCAATGTATGCCATTGAGTCGAAGCGCCATTCTCCTGAATTCCATTGGTTGAATAATTATTCGATTTACAAACATCCTGATCATTTCCGGCATGAGCTACAGGCGACTTTTGAATGGCTATTGTCACAGCATCGGAAACATCGGGACAAACTGAATTCCCTTTTGCAATTAATGTCAGAGTAACACTGTGGTTGGTAATATCTGATGCTCCCGGAGTATATTCAGGATTCAGAATGGAATTATCATTAATCGTACCATCACCGTTCACAATCCAGGAATAATTTGAATAATTCAATACGGATGCGCCTGTAATCACATACTTCCCTGATTCACAAACAGCGCCATCATCTCCTGCAAAAACCACTGGAAGAGGTATTACTTTTAGTTTAATTGTATCGTAAATGCTGGGACAGTTATAGCTTCCTTTTGCCTCAACAACCAGTATTTCAACTTTATCCGAAAAGCCAGGGGTAAGTGTAAATACCGGAGCAAGGCTTGAAGGATCACTAAGATTTCCATGGCCTGAAACAAGCTGCCAGTTTACAGAAGTGAATCCTGTTCCTGAAGCATTTAATGCTACCTGTCCATTCTCGCAAATATCTTTGTCGGGGCCGGCATAAAAAGTCGGAACTTTGGCGTAAGTAATTTTAAAAGTGCCTGAAGCATTTACAGCACATGGACCTATTGGTTTCGCTGTTAATGTTAACTGCACATGACCTGAGGAAATATCATTACTGCCAGGGAAATAGGTTGGAAGTAAAATTGCAGGATCTGAAAAATGACCATCTCCGCTTGTGGACCAAGCCAGTACAGTGAAGTTCTGGGCTGTTGTATTACTGATACTATA
>CAIPJU010000054.1 GCA_903865465.1 uncultured Bacteroidota bacterium | reverse complement strand
TGTACTTGGCAAAGTATCAATATCTTGATGAAAAAGTCCCAAGAATGCAGTGAGCCAGCAACATCCAGACTATTGCGTGACCCAACTAATGTGAATATTCACGACCTATTAGATGGGGTGGTATGCATTATGGTCGACGAGTGTTTTGACGGTGACAGTAAGGTACTAACTCTAGCTGGGTATGTTGCTATAAAAGATATAAATGCCGGCGATAAAGTAATTAACTATTCAGAAGAAACTAAAGAATTTAAAATAGATACCGTAGTTAAACAACATATAAATTTAACTAATTCGACTAGCGAAAAAATGTATGAGTTAACTTTTGATAATGGCGTATCTATACATGTAACTGGAAATCATAAATTCCTAACCAATTTAGGTTGGTGTAGGGCTGATGAATTATCAGATAAACATGAAATTGTAAATAAAACATAAATACATATAGCTAATGCAGAGGTGTTTATGAAAATACAATATAATGAATGGATAGAATTACTTAATGCCAGATTAATAGAATACAACCAATCTATTAGGGTAATTGAGTACTCCGGTGGTATATTAACATTGTCAAACGGCAACACTCTGCGGGATAGTAAGTTTGAAAAATTTAAAAAACGAGTTATGAATAAAAAAACCACAATGTGGGTTAGTAATATGGATAACTTGCTAACTGGTACTACTACTGAAAAAGAAATTAAATCTAAATTGGCAGCAATTGGCGGATTAATAGCACAAGAAAAATACGGTAAAAATATTAGATTAAATCTTAATACAGGTACTCCATGGAATAAAGGCACTAAGGGACAAAATATAGGCACAGGTACTCCTCGCTCACAAGTAGTTAAAGACAAAATTGGTGCAAAGAATTCTGGCAAAGGAAATGGTATGTACGGAGTTAAGATGTCTAATGCCGATAAAGAATATCGATCATCATTGATGAAGACTAAAATATTAGCAGGAGAGTTTACTCCTAACAGCAATAATAGAAATACTCATTGGGATACCAAACTTAATAATAACTCATACAGGTCAAGTTGGGAGGCATTGTATCAATATATTAATCCTTTAGCTGAATATGAAACATTAAGGATAGAATATGATTTAAATGATAAAACACATGTTTATATTGTAGATTTTGTAGATAATGCAAATAAACTAGTAGTAGAAGTCAAACCAAAAGAGTTATGTGTTGGCGAGAAATTTGATGCAAAAATGACAGCATTAACTGCGTGGGCTAATAATAATAACTATAAGACACTATTAGTTGATAAAGAATGGCTGCAAGAACAAGCCCTGGATATTGATTATACTATATTCGATACCAAAACTGCAAAAAAGATAAAGGCATTGTATGAAACTAGTTAATCGAAAAGAAATACCTAAACCGGCCAATGTATATAATTTGCATATAGAAAATGACCACAACTATATTGTCGATGGCGCAGTGGTATCAAATTGCCATATGGCAAAGGCCGAGGTATTGAAGACAATGCTGACTGGGGTAATGGGGACAATTCCAATACGTTGGGGCTTAACTGGGACAATACCAAAAGAACCATACGAATTTGTCAGCTTACGTTGTTCTATTGGGGAGGTAATTGGACAATT
>CAIPJU010000053.1 GCA_903865465.1 uncultured Bacteroidota bacterium | reverse complement strand
GTTATTCACCTTGCTGTCGCTTTCGCGACTTAAGAATCTCTGAGATAATTTTCAAAAGAATAAGTCTTGTGATATGTCCGGAGTGAGTCGTTTTTTGATTTTATTTTTTTTAAAATAACCAAATTATATATAAGCGGCGTGATTTTATTATTCTATCTAATAGACAAGCACATTATTAAATTTCCCCGATACTCATTAAGAATATTATTCAGTGTCAATAACTAAGATATTGAAGAAATA
The DNA here is from genome assembly GCA_903865465.1 of uncultured Bacteroidota bacterium. Taxonomy (GTDB): domain Bacteria; phylum Bacteroidota; class Bacteroidia; order Bacteroidales; family VadinHA17; genus LD21. The sequence continues at coordinate 14,899 of CAIPJU010000053.1, read as the reverse complement.
AAGAATAAAGAAAGCCTGTCTTGTCTAAAGAAGAAAAAAAATTAATAATCACATTTGAAAATATTTGAAATCTCAGTAACTTAGAGAAAGTAAGTTACTTTCCTGTAAATCCTTTGGTGACTATTGTAACAATGAATAAGGTATTTTTTATGAGAAAATTTGCACTCTATTTGATTCGTCTGTCAGTTATATTAATATGTTTAATATTATTTGTAACAATAGCAGATAAAGGTTCTCGAAGACTAGAGTTTAATGAACCAAAGAATGGAATTGTGCCAGATGAAGCTACCGCAATTAAAATTGCTGAGATAATTGGCAATCCAGTTTTTGGCAAAAATTTAAAAGACTATAAACCGTTACATGCCGAATTAAAGAATGACAGTGTATGGGAAGTTTACGGTATACCAAAAAAACAATTATTCGCAGTTCGATTTGGTGGATGTCCGGTTTGGGAGATTAAAAAGAGAAATGGTCAAATTCTCAGAGTATATCTGTCAAGGTGAATCATTTTAAACATTTGGTATACACTCAGTGAACTAAACGTTTGAAAGGAAATCGGATTTTAATATTATTTCAACGGGAGTAGTCTTTCAAAATTATTAGGCTGGTAGTTAGGGATCTTGTCCACAACATTCTTAAGCAAGGTAAAAAGGCGTGAGGGTTGCTAACTTTTATGTTGTCAGAATCAAATGGGTCAATAGGAAACCTGTGAAAATGATGTTCTTATTCGTTTTGTCCTGGTATTAGTTTAAAGATCTGTTCAAGTTCCTTATCAGTAATAGTAGCTTTTTCTGATTTATCGTATATTGAAGCAAGATAGACAGTAGTTTGTACGACCTTTACAAATGTAATAAGCCTTGCACCTCCTGATTTGCCTTTAACTTTACTAGCAATGGCCAAACGTACTTTATAGAAGTTATTACCAAGTGCTTTACCTTGTACGGGTTCAGTGGCAAGATTTTCAAATAGTTCTGCCAGGTCATTTTTTAATGAAGGGTATTTCTTGGCCAATCGTTTAGCCTGTTTGTCAAAAAGCGGTATGGAAGAAACCTTATAGCTCATTTAACAGTTCTTTAGCTGGCCGTGCTTTAAGTTTTCCTTGTTCAATTAAGCCGAGTTCAACAATGGCTTCCTTGAGTTCCAGTAAAATCTGCTCTTTGGTTGGTTCTTCATACTCTAACACTTCCAGTCCCTTATATTGTTTCTTTAGCTCTTTCCAGTCACTTATCGGAATAAAGACCCCTGTGGCTTTGCCTTTGGTATCTTGTATTATTTGAAGTTTCATGGTCTCAATTATTTTAATGAAATATTTTTGGTTCCCTTCTTAATACTTAAAACGAAGCCTTCACTATCCTTGCAACATTATCTGATCTTCCCAACGTATAGTAATGAATACCGGGAACGCCAAGTTTGATAAGCTCCTGCGACTGTGCTGTTGTCCACTCTATACCAACTTCACGCACCTCGGCATCGGTTTTGCATTTTTTCACTGCATTGAAGAGGTCGGTCGGAAGATCAATGTGAAATGTCTGCGGCAACAGCTTTATATCGTTGAGAGCCGAGAGTGGCTTGATTCCGGGGATTATGGGAACCTCAATACCCGATGCCCTGCACTCATCCCTGAATCGGGTGAAGATATTATTGTCGAAAAACATCTGGGTAACTATATATGCGGCTCCGGCATCTACTTTCCTTTTCAGGTTCTCCATATCAATCTCCCTGTTTGGCGCCTCGAAATGCTTCTCGGGATAACCGGCCACCCCGATGCAGAAATTTGCAGGATCGGCATTTTCAAGGTTTTCTTCAAGATACTTTCCCCTGTTCATATCGGCGATCTGTTCCACAAGCTCCCAGGTAAATGAATGGCCGTTTTTCTCGGGAATGAACGACCTGCTCCCCTTTGAAGGATCTCCCCTGAGGGCAAGAACATCATCGATCCCCAGAAATTTCATCTCAATAAGAACATTCTCAGTCTCTTCCTTTGTGAATCCACCGCAAAGAATATGTGGTACAACGGTTATGTTGTATTTATACCTGACAGCTGCAGCAAGGGCTATGGTCCCGGGTCTGTGGCGGACTATCTTCTTCTCTACCGACCCGTCGCCCTTCTCCCTGAAGACAATCTCATTCCGGTGAGAGGTGAAGTTAATATAGGCCGGGTTGAACTCAACGAGACGGTCTATTGCCGTATATATCCTCTCAATGCTGTGCCCCTTCAATGGGGGCAGCAATTCAAAGGTAAACAAAGGCCCTTTGGCACTCTTTATTTTTTCTATTACACTCATATCAGTTTATTCACAAATTTGGGGCAAGCCACCTAGCTGCCTCTTCAAAAGTAATATTTTTGCGTCCTGCATAATCGCCGAGCTGGTCGCTGCCCAGTTTTCCAACATTGAAATATACCGACTGCGGATGAGAAAAGAGATATCCGCAGACAGAAGCCGGAGGCACCATTGCAAAATTGTCGGTAAGCTCTGCCGCAATATTTTTCTCAGCTTCAAGAAGGTCGAAGATGGTACGTTTTTCCGTATGATCAGGACAGGCGGGATAGCCCGGTGCGGGTCTTATACCGCTGTATTTTTGTTTCAGCACCTCATCGACATTCAGGTTTTCAGATTCAGCATAGCCCCAGTATTCCCTTCTGATCCTTTCATGAAGCCATTCGGCTGCTGCCTCGGCAATACGGTCGCTCAAAATGCGTATCATTATTAAGGCATAATCATCCTCCCTGTAATCGGACATCGCCTCATCATTGAGGCTAGCCGTAACAACAAAGAGACCCATGTAATCTTTCAGCTCATCGCTCTTTGGTGCAATGTAGTCAGCGAGCGAAAGGTTTGGAACATCCTTCTCCTTCGGCTCCTGGTTCCTCAGGAATCTGAATACCGATCTGATAGCGGATCGCTTCTCATCTGAAAACAGAGTAACATCTTCTCCATCAGATGCTGCGGGTGCTATTTCAAAGACAGCCCTGGCAGTAAGCAGTTGACGCTCCCTTATCAATTTCAGATAAAACCTGGCATCTTCAAAAAGTTTTCTTGCCTCTTCTCCCTTAACAGGATCGTCAAATATTGCCGGATATCTTCCGCTTATTTTCCATGCGTAGAAGAAATAAGTCCAGTCAATATATTTAATAAGCTCCTCAATGTTAATATAATTCAGAATATGACGCCCCGGCATTTTGGGCGCTGCAAGCTTAGCTTTTTGCCACTCTGTTACAAGTCTGTTTTTTCTTGCCTCACTTATAGGCAACAGGTTCCTTTCCGACTGACGGGCAGCGTGGTCAGTTCTCAACTTCTCATACTTATGCTTGACAGAGGCTGTATACTTGCTGTTATCAGCCTGAAGCAGTGAGGAGAGAACACCAGCAGCCTTCGAGGCATCCTTCACATGAATTACCGTTCCGGAAAATGCGGGTGCTATCTTAACTGCGGCATGGATCTCTGAGGTAGTAGCTCCGCCAATAAGCAGTGGAAGCCTTACCTTCTGCCTCTCCATCTCGGCGGCTACATGAACCATCTCTTCAAGTGAAGGGGTGATAAGCCCGCTGAGGCCTATACAATCTACTTTTTCCCTGAGAGCTGTCTCTAAAATCTTCGCGGCAGGGACCATTACACCCAGGTCGATTATCTCATAGTTGTTACACGAAAGGACAACGCCAACTATATTCTTGCCTATATCATGAACATCACCCTTAACGGTTGCCAGAAGTACCTTCCCTGCTGTTTTCTTCTCCTCTCCAAGGCTTTCGGCTTCTATAAAGGGAGCGAGTTTTGAAACGGCTTTTTTCATCACTCTGGCGCTCTTGACGACCTGGGGAAGAAACATCTTTCCCGATCCGAAAAGGTCGCCTACCTCGTTCATACCTCCCATCAGAGGCCCTTCTATCAGTTCAATTGAACGGCTGAAAAGATGACGTGCCTCTTCAACATCTGCTTCAATGAATTCGTCAAGCCCCCTTATCAATGCATGCTTAATTCTTTCGACGACAGGCAGTGATCTCCAGAGGTCCGCCTTCTCCTCTTTCTTCCCCGAGTTCTTAATGCCTTCTGCGAATTTCACTAGTCTTTCAGTGGCATCTTTCCGCCGGTTAAGTACGACATCCTCGGTAAGCTGCAGCATGTCGGGTTCTATTTCGCTGTAAACCTGCAGCATCCCCGGATTAACAATACCCATATCGAGTCCCGCCTTTATAGCATGAAAAAGGAAGACCGAGTGCATTGCTTCGCGAACAGGGTCAGTTCCCCTGAATGAGAACGAGAGATTGCTGATACCGCCGCTTATCCTGGAAAGGGGAAGATTGCTTTTAATCCATTCCGCCGCCTTCATGAAATTAACAGCATAGTTATTATGCTCATCTATACCAGTGGCAACAGCCAGAACATTTGGATCAAAAATGATGTCCTCGGGAGGAAAATCAAGCTTGTCAACAAGAAGCCTGTATGACCGTTCGGCAACAAGTATTCTGCGTTCAAAAGTATCAGCCTGACCCTCTTCATCGAAGAGCATCACCACGGCAGCGGCTCCGTATTTTCTTATTTTCTTTGCATGATCGATAAAGATCTCTTCTCCCTCCTTCAGGCTTATGGAATTAACAACCGATTTCCCCTGAATGCATTTGAGTGCCGATTCAATTACTTCCCAGCGTGAAGAGTCGATCATCAGCGGAAGCTTGGCAATATCGGGTTCCGCCATTACGAGATTCACAAACTTAACCATTGCCTTCTCAGAATCGAGCATGGCCTCATCCATGCAGATGTCGATGATCTGTGCTCCTCCCTCGACCTGGCTACGTGCGATTGCAAGCGCCTCGTCATATTTCTCATCCCTGATAAGCCTTGCAAACTTAATGGAGCCCGAAACATTAGTCCGTTCCCCGATATTCACAAAATTAGTTTCAGGAGTAATGGTGAGAGCCTCCAGTCCGCTTAACCTGGTATACCTGCTTACCAGCGGCCTGAGCCTGGGTAAATATTTCTTTGAGAGCCCGGCTATCTTTGCAATATGCTGCGGAGTAGTTCCGCAACAGCCGCCAATGATGTTTACAAGCCCGGCTTTCATGAAATCTTCCGCGATAGCAGCCATAAACTCGGCCGACTGATCATATTCACCAAACTGGTTGGGAAGTCCGGCATTAGGATGGGCCGAGACAAAAAACCTTGTTTTTGATGAGAGTTCTTCGATGAATGGACGGAGCTGTTCGGCACCAAGGGCGCAGTTAAGTCCGATACTAAACAATGGAAAGTGTGAAACGGAAACCATGAAAGCTTCCAGGGTCTGGCCTGTCAGAGTTCTTCCGCTGGCGTCGGTGATAGTACCCGACACCATAACCGGCAGACGAATTCCTTTCTCCTCAAAAACTGTACTGATAGCAAAGAGGGCTGCCTTGCAGTTGAGTACATCAAATATTGTTTCAACGAGAAGAATATCAGCACCGCCGTCGATCAGCCCCCTGGCCTGTTCCGAATAGGCTTCAACAAGCTGATCGAAAGTTACCGACCTGGCTCCCGGGTCACTCACATCGGCCGACATTGAAGCCGTACGGTTGGTGGGCCCCAGAGTTCCTGCAATGAAATGAGCAACCGATCCGGTCGAGGCTTCATACTCCCTTATTGCTTCATGTACGAGACGGGCTGCCTCAAAATTCAGTTCGTAAACAAGGCTTTCCATTCCATAATCGGCCATGGAAATCCTGTTGGAATTGAAGGTGTTTGTTGTGATTATGTCGGCCCCTGCTTCAAGATAATCGAGATGGATCCTTTTTATTATTTCGGGCTTAGTGAGAGTGAGCAGATCATTGTTCCCTTTCTGCAGCTTTTCATGGTCCCTGAACCTCTCTCCACGGTAATCGCTTTCCCCGAGTTTGTGCCGCTGGATCATAGTCCCCATGGCGCCATCGAGAATGAGTATCTTTTCCTTGATTATCTGTTCGGGAGAATAATTCATTTCTGATCTACCTTTCGTCCTGTGTTTACTATAAATACGTCCATGTTATTTAGCTTATCCCTTAACTTATAGAGCCTTCCGAGATTTATAACGCCGATAACATATTTGTTAAATTTACCGCTAAAATATTCTGAAACTTCCTCAAATCCAAATAATTCCCTCTCCTTTTCATCTTTGTACCTGAGATAGATCTCCAGTTTGTAATCGCGGGTATAGCGCGAAACTGTTCCCTGGCAGTATTTCTTATATTCATAGCGGTAACCATAAGAGTTTGCCGAGATATCCGAAAGAACTGCGCTCCCTGTTGCGTGTCCGCCTGCTCCCTTTCCGCTGAAAAATTGCTTGTCGGCAAATGCGGCTTCAGTAATCACGCCGTTATATTCGTTGTCGACATTATAAAGATATTTATCTGAGGAGATGAACCTTGGCAGGACAAAACTGGTGATCGTATTTTCGTTTGTCTTTCCGACATAGGGAACAAGCTTTATCTTGAAACCTTTTTCCTTGGCATACCTGATGTCGAAATCTGAAATATTTCTTATTCCATAGTGAAAAACCTCCCCTGGCTCCAGGAAGAGTCCATAGGCATGACCGGTAATTATGCAAAGCTTGTATTTGGCATCCCAGCCGTCGACATCGAGTGTTGGGTCAGTTTCGGCAAATCCCTTCTCCTGAGCCTCTTTCAGGGCTGCTTCATAGGTGATGCCTTCGTTATGCATCTTGGTGAGGATGTAGTTGCTTGTTCCGTTCAGAATTCCACGAAGGGAGTAGAGCAGTTCATTATCATAATACTCCTCGAGATTCCTGATGATAGGTATGCTCGCCCCGGCTGATGCTTCGTAAAGCAGGGATACATTGTGCTTTTTCTGAAGGTCGAAGAGCTCTTTGAAATGCTTGGCAACCATCATTTTATTGGCCGTAACAACACTCTTCCCGCTTTTCATTGCCGTTGTGACAATGCTGAAAGCCTCCTCGGCATCGTCAATAAGCTCAACGATCAGGTTGATGGATTCGTCGTTGAGGATCTCGTTTTTATCATAGGTGAAATTCTCCATCGGGAGTCTTCTCTTCTTGGAACGATCCTTAACGCAAATCTTTACAATATCTGCCTTAAACCCTTTGCTGCTGTTCAGAACATCGTGCAAGCCCTGTCCTACGCATCCGTAGCCGAATAATCCTATTCTGAGTTTTTGTTGTGTCATGTAATTCCTGTTTTTGTTTTCGGGTTAAAGAACCTGCCGGAATGCCTGTTCAAAATCATAAATAATATCATCAATATGCTCAATCCCAACAGAGACGCGGAAGAGCCCCGGTTCAACACCTGCTGCAAGCTGTTCAGCCTCCGATAGCTGCGAATGGGTTGTTGCCGCTGGCTGTATGATAAGTGTCTTCGCATCACCCACATTGGCAAGGTGGCTTACCAGCTCAAAGTGTTCGACTAGTTTAACAGCCCTCGACATGTCGGCCTTCAGGACAAAGCTAAGAACTCCTCCAGCCCCTTTATGCAGGTATTTTTTTGCAAGGGCATTATAGGGACTGCTCTCCAGTCCGGGATATATTACCTTTTCAACTTCGGGACGGGACTCCAGCCATCTGGCCAGGGCCAGGGTATTCTGAACATGTCTTTCCATCCTCAGTGACAAGGTTTCGAGACCCTGGATAAGGAGGAAGGAGTTGAAGGGGCTTATTGCAGGTCCCAGATCGCGAAGACCTTCAACCCTGGCTTTTACAATAAAAGCTATATTGCCCGCAGGAGAGCTCTGATTGAAAATCTCACCAAAGATCTTCCCGTGGTATCCTGCCGAAGGTTCAGTAAATGCCGGAAATTTACCACTGTTCCAGTTGAAATTCCCTGCGTCAGTAATCACTCCGCCTATGCTTGTACCATGTCCGCCTATCCATTTCGTTGCAGATTCAACAACTATATTTGCGCCATGTTCAATCGGGCGGAAGAGATAGCCGCATGCTCCAAAAGTATTATCAACAATTAATGGAAGGGCATGTTTTGAGGCAAGTGCTGCAATCTCATAGAAATCAGGTATATTGAAAAGAGGATTCCCTATTGTTTCAACATAAAGCGCCTTTGTGTTTTCGTCAATAAGCTTCTCAAAGGATGAGGACTCGAGGTCGGCAGCAAAGCGGGCTTCTATGCCGAAGCCTGCAAAGGTGACCTTGAACTGGTTAAAAGTGCCTCCATAGAGAAAAGGGGATGTCACAAAATTATCACCCTTCTTCATGATCGTGGTAAGGGCGATAAACTGGGCAGCATGACCCGAAGCTACTGCAAGTGATGCAAGGCCTCCCTCGAGCGCTGCAACCCTTTTTTCAAAAACATCGGTTGTGGGATTCATGATACGGGTATAAATGTTTCCCCACTCGGCAAGATCGAAGAGATCGGATGCATGCTTTGCGTTTTTGAAGACATATGATGAAGTCTGGTAAAGAGGTACTGCCCTCGATAGTGTCTCCTTATCGGGATGATGACCTGCATGAACCTGCAGTGTTTCAAATTTTATTTTTCGGTTGTCCATATATTACGATATTAAATTGTTATTGTGAATACGGCATAAATGTTGCCGTTCGATTAATACAGGATAGGTAGGAGAAGAGCTGCAAACAGATCAGAGCTCCGGCCTGCGCATGCACATAGGCATAAGCGGCTTTTTGAAATTGTTGTGAGTAAGTTGAATCGAATCCATTTTTCAAAGTGTTAAATTTTTATCATCTCCCGTTTTGCCGGGATTAGGTTTTGGCACCGTTATCCGAATCTGCAGGATTGGTTGCCAGGGTTTCGCAGAGCCTAATCTCTTCACCCTTCTTAATAAAAATCAAACACCCTTAAAGGAAAGAATATTTGATTTGTGGCTGCAAAGTTAAAAAGGATTTTTAGAAATGCAAAAAAACAATGGTTTGTAGCAAAGAGATATTTCCCTTATTTTTGCGCTAACCAACATTAATATAATGCAGAACAACCTTATCCTCTATAACAATCTGTCGAAGAAGAAGGAATCTTTTGAACCGCTGCACTCTCCTTTCGTGGGTATGTATGTCTGCGGACCCACTGTTTACAGCGATGCCCATCTGGGACATGCCCGTCCTGCCATTACCTTCGACCTTCTTTTCAGGTATCTTACTCACCTCGGTTACAAGGTGCGCTACGTCAGGAATATAACCGATGTGGGACATCTCGAGAATGACGCCGATGAGGGTGATGACAAGATTGAAAAGAAAGCCAGGCTTGAGCACCTTGAACCGATGGAGGTGGTACAGAAATACATGAACACCTTTTACAGGAACATGGATCAGCTCAACACCCTGCATCCTTCCATTGAGCCAAGGGCATCGGGACATATTATCGAACAGATTGAACTGATTAAGTTACTGATTGATAAGGGTTATGGCTACGTAGTAAATGGCTCGGTCTATTTCGATGTAGATACCTATAGCATGAAATATGAATACGGAATACTCTCGGGTCGTGTTCTTGAGGAACTTCAGAGCAATACACGCGTTCTCGACGGTCAGGAAGAGAAAAAGAATCCCTTCGATTTTGCCCTCTGGAAAAGAGCCTCGGCAGAACATATCATGCGATGGCCCTCGCCATGGAGCGACGGATTTCCGGGCTGGCATCTCGAATGCTCGGCAATGAGCTGCAAATACCTTGGCAATGAATTCGATATTCACGGAGGGGGAATGGATCTTCAGTTTCCTCATCATGAGTGCGAAATAGCCCAGTCGACGGCGGCAAACGGGAAGGCCCCGGTAAAATACTGGCTTCATAATAACATGATTACCATCAACGGACAGAAGATGGCCCGTTCACTTGGCAACTTCATAACGCTCGACCAGCTTTTTTCGGGCAATCATCCTGTGCTGACCCAGCAATACAGTCCGATGACTATCAGGTTCTTCGTGCTTCAGGCTCATTACCGCAGTACCGTCGATTTTTCGAATGAAGCCCTATTGGCCTCCGATAAAGGTCTGCAGAAACTAATGAAAGCGATAGAGACCCTTTCACGACTAAAACCATCTTCGGAGTGCAACTTCGACTTTGAGCAGTTTAATCAGAAATGCTATGAAGCGCTTGACGACGATCTCAACAGCCCGATACTGATCTCTTATCTCTTTGAAGCTGTAAAGTTTATTAATTCAGTTGCCGATGGTACAAGTACGATAAGCGAGCAGGTACTTGAGTCGCTGAAACAACTCTTCAAAACATTTGTTACTGACATATTGGGCCTTAAAGAAGAGGCTTCTGTCAGGGGTGGTGAAGCGCTTACCGGTAGCCTGATGAATATCATTATTGATTTGCGTAAGTCGGCCAGGGAGAGCAAGGACTGGCCAACCTCAGATAAGATACGGAACTACCTTAAGGAGGCCGGGATAGTCCTTAAGGATACGAAAGAAGGTGTGGAATGGGAAAGAATTGAGTAAAGGGATCAGCTTATTATAATTAAACATGCCAATTATTACTCCTGTATATAGGTCGACAGTTATCCACATCGGCTCCATCCCGCTTGGCGGCGACAACCCCATCCGTATTCAGTCGATGACAAATACCGACACCCTCGACACTGAGGCCTCAGTTGCGCAATGCATAAGGATCATTGAAGCAGGGGCCGACTATGTGCGGCTGACAGCCCAGGGAGTTAGGGAGGCCGAAAACCTGGCTCTCATAAAAAGAGAGCTTCGAAAGGCTGGTTTCAATACTCCGCTTATTGCAGACATTCATTTCAACCCTGCTGCTGCTGAGACGGCTGCCCGCCTGGTTGAAAAGGTAAGGATTAATCCCGGGAACTATGCCGATAAAAGAGCTTCGTTCGCAAAACAGGAGTTTCCTGAAGACGAATATAATGAGGAGCTGGAAAAGACACATGCAAAACTCCTCCCTCTGATAAAAATCTGCCGCGAATATGGTACGGTTATCCGCGTCGGTATAAATCATGGTTCGCTTTCCGACCGTATCATGACACGCTATGGAAATACACCGGAAGGGATGGTGGCCTCAGCCATGGAGTTTATTGAGATTTTCAGAGCGGAAAATTTCAATGAACTTGTTCTTTCAATGAAATCATCCGATACATCTGTGATGATTGATGCTACCAGGCAGCTTGCGGCAAGGATGCAGAATGCAAATCTTTCTTATCCTCTTCACCTTGGAGTAACAGAAGCGGGTGAAGGAGAGGATGGCCGTGTAAGGTCGGCAGCAGGAATAGGAACCCTGCTATCGGAAGGCATCGGAGATACCATAAGAGTATCACTCTCTGAAGATCCTGAACTGGAGATTCCTGTCGCTAAGAAACTTGCGGAGTATTATCACAGGGGAATTAATGGAAATAATAATATTCCCAAGCCATCATACAGCAGCCCCGCCGAAAAACCGGAAATCCTTAAAGGAGTTCATGGCCCGATTGTAATTACAAATATGACCTTTTCGCCCGAGATCGGACCGGAGGCCTATCTTCTTGCAGGATTCAGAATCGATGAAAACGGCGAAAGTGTAAAGCGCACTGATAATTCGGCCGACCTTATAATTGCATCTGAATGCCCATCAATTGTTCCTGAAGATGTTCTGCTTGTGATTCCATACAAGAAATGGCTGGCTAACAGGGATAAGGAAAATGTCTTTCCCCTCTTCTCCCCCGAAACATATTATGAGAGCGACATACGATCAGATAAGTTGAATCTTCTGCTGACAGGTCCGCATTTTGATGCCCATTATCTTAAAATGCCGGATAGTGCCACAACTCTTCTCCTTTTCACTTTTTATCCCGACAAGGAATTATTTGCTGCTGACCATTTTTTTAACACACTTGAAAAGAGTCAGATACAATTAAATGTTGTTCTGAATCCTGTTTATCGTGAAGATTTTTCAGAGGCTCTTCAGATAAAAGCCGCAGCACTGCTTGGGAAATATGTTATTGACAGGAGAGTAGCCGGCATTTCAATTACCCTTACCGGAGAAAACGGCCTCAGGGAAGTTACTCCGCTGGCTTTCTCAATTCTGCAATGCACTGCCACAAGGATAACCCGCACCATGTATCTCTCCTGTCCCACATGCGGACGCACAAAATTCAACCTTCAGGATGCGGTGCGGAAGGTGAAGGATGCAACAGGGCATCTCAAGGGTCTTAAGATAGCCGTAATGGGATGTATAGTAAACGGTCCGGGTGAGATGGCCGGCGCCGATTATGGTTATGTTGGTGCCGGAAATGGCAAAGTACACATCTACAGGGGAACACTCCCTGTTATGAAGAATATTCCCCAGGAGGATGCAGTGAAGGAGCTGCTTGGACTGATTGAAAGTGATCAGGCCATTCTGTAGTCAAGCTGTTTCTTCTGAAGATCGGCTTTTACGACTTCTACCTTAACACGGTCGCCAAGAGTATAAATCTTCCCGGTAGTGCGTCCCTTTATGCAGTAGTTCTTTTCGTCATACTCATAAAAATCGCCTGTAAGTTCTCTTATATGGATCATTCCCTCGCACTGGTTCTCAATAATCTCAACATATATTCCCCATTCGGTGACGCCTGAAATTACACCCTCGAAAACCTGACCGGTCTTCCCGCTCATGAATTCAACCTGTTTGTACTTCACAGATGCTCTTTCAGCCTCTGAGGCAAGTTTCTCCATTTTGGATGAATGTTCGCACAGTTTTTCGTACTTATCAGGTGAAGAAGGAGTTTCCCCTGCCAGGTATGAGGTCAGTAGCCTGTGTACCATCATGTCGGGATAACGACGGATAGGCGAAGTAAAATGGGTATAAAATTTGAAAGAGAGTCCGTAATGGCCTATATTATCAGTCGAATATACAGCTTTAGCCATTGAACGTATTGCGAGGGTCTCGATAAGATTCTGTTCCTGTTTCCCTGCAACAGAATTGAGCAGCTTGTTCATTGCTTTTGGCAATGAGGTTTTTTCGTCTTCCACAAGTTTATAACCAAACCGTTTGATAAAATGGCTGAAGCTGTCGATTTTCTCCGGATCTGGTTTATCATGAATACGGTAAACAAATGGTTTCTTTTTAAGCTTTTTACCTATATGTTCGGCAACCTTTTTGTTTGCTAGCAGCATAAATTCCTCGACAAGCTCATTAGAAGTTCCATGTTCGCGAAATCGTATTCCAAGAGGTTTCCCGTTCTCATCGAGGTTAAATTTAACCTCATCCCTGTCAAAGAAGAAGGCTCCGGAAGCAATCCTTTTCGTTCTTAGCTGCTGAGCCAGCCTGTGCATAACAAGCACCTCCTCCTTCAAAGTTCCATCGCCCGTATCAATTACCTTCTGGGCTTCACCGTAAGTAAACCTTTTATCGGAATTAATAATGGTACGTCCGAACCATTCATCGATTACTTCCGATTTGTCATTCATCTCAAAAACAGCTGAATAGGTAAGTTTATCTTCGGCCGGATTGAGTGAACAGATATTATTTGAAAGCCTTTCGGGAAGCATCGGAACCACCCTGTCGACAAGATATACAGAAGTAGCTCTTTGTTTAGCCTCCTCCTCAACGATAGTTCCCGGCTGCAGGTAGTGGGTAACATCGGCAATATGAACTCCGGCTTCCCAGTTCCCGTTTTCGAGTTTTCTGAGTGAGAGTGCATCGTCAAAATCCTTTGCATCCTCAGGGTCGATAGTAAAAGTCGGGATCCTGCGAAAATCGCGGCGTGATTTAATCTCTTTTTTTGTTATTTCGGCTGAAATCTTCTCGGCATCCTGAACAACCTCCTCGGTGAAGCTGTAGGGAAGCCCGTATTCTGCGAGAATGGCATGAATCTCAGTATCATTGAGACCCGGATAGCCAAGAACGTTGATGATCTCTGCAACCGGGTTCTTCGACTTAGGATCCCAGTCGACAACCTTTGCAACAGCTTTTTGTCCCTGTTTTGCCCCATTGAGTTTGGCAGAGGGTATAAAAAGGTCGAAGGGCATATTTTTATTGTCGGGGATCAGGAAGGCAAAATTGGGCATCACCTCAATAGTTCCCACGAAGGTTGTTCTCGATCTTTCGATTATTTCAACAACCTCTCCTTCGGGTCTGGCTCCTTTCCGTTTGGCATACAGCCAAACCTTTACCTTGTCGCCATGAAGGGCTGTCTTAAGGTTTTTGGATGATACAAAAACGTCTTCCTCAAGCTCGTCGGTAGAAATAAATCCGTAACCCATGCGTGTGAGATCGACGGTACCTGTAATGTAACCCCTGCTGGCTTTTATCCTGTATTTCCCCACATAGATCTCCTGTACGCTTCCCTGTTTTTCCAGTTCTTTGAGTATATCGGTGACAGGATGTTTTTCAGACTCTCCGGTAATACCTAAGCGTTTAGCAACCTGCTTATAGTTGAAGCCCTGCTCCGGGCTTTTCGACAGTACTTCAAGCACCTGGCCTGTCAGTACTTCCCTGGGGATTCCCTTACCTTTTTTCCCCTTTCCTTTTCTGCTCATAAAAAAATTTTTGTAAAGGTACTAAAAGGAAGCTGATTATACTCTTACCCCTTACCTTGTATTTTGTTACACAGGTCCACTGAGAAATAGCGAGTCACACAGAGGGATATGAGGGAAAGAACATCTTCTCAACTTTTAAATGCACGCTGAAAGTGAGTATCGGAAGCTGTCGGTGGAAATTTAAGAAAACCAGGCGTTTGTTTAAGAATGAAAATTATTTATGATCTAAAGTTTTATAGATGACCTGAATAGATGATCGGAAAATATAGGCATCAGTTAAACAAAGTATCACTTTTCTTTGGTAATAAGAGATTTTTAGCTTATATTAGCTAGTTGTGAACCAATGTCAATTTAAACTCTGTCAGCCATGAACAAGTATCAGAGACAATCGCTAAAGGTTCGTTTATTAAAACTTACCGAATTGAAATCCACCGGAGCACCAATGGAGCTGGCCAGGAAACTAGAAGTCAGTGAAAGAAGCGTAAAGAGGTTTATCAAGGAAATACGCGACGAG
>CAIPJU010000052.1 GCA_903865465.1 uncultured Bacteroidota bacterium | reverse complement strand
CCAGATCCTCGATAAATTGCTTATCGCACCTTCCCGTGAGATCTGTATCATTATCCTTGTTGGTGATGACTATCTTTATGCCGGCAGTTCCAACAATGGCCTGTATCCTGTTATCGGGATCAGTGATATTTAACGGAATATAGGCTGCTCCCCTTTTATAGATTGCCAGAAGGCAGGCTATGAGCTCAGGCGAGCGCCTCATCATAACACCGATAAAATCGCCTCTCCCTACTTTACTCTCTGCCAGCACACTGGCAAGCTTCTCTGCTTTCTCATCCAGCTCCCTGTAAGTCAGACTCCCTGCATCTGAAATCAGTGCAACATTGTCAGGATCTTTGGCTGCTCTCCATTCGAAAAGGTCGAGCATTGTTTTATTACCCGAATATGGTGCTGATGTCTCATTGACTTCCTTTATCATCTCCATCTCCTCATCGCTGATAAGAGATATCTTTCCTACCGGGGTTTCACTGTTACGTGCAAGGTTATCAACAAGTTTAATGAAGTGGTCCCTGAGCCTGAGTACCGTCTCTGCCTTTAGAATATCTGAGTTGTATTCAATATCACCTTCTATATGGTCACCATTCTCCCACATATAAAAGGTAATGTCGAAGGGAGATACCCCTTTGTTTATCGTTATTCTTTTCCCCCTGACTCCATGGAGATCAATTGGGAAATTAATATTGTTTACCCATGAGAAGGATATTTGGAAAAAAGGATTGATTCCAACAATCCTCGGGGGATTTACAGCCTCTACTATTTTATCAAAAGGAAGAGCCGAATGTGAAATGGCATTGTTAAAGGAGTCAGCTGCACTGCCTATATACTTCCTGAAACTGCTCTCTGACTCATTTCTTAATCTTATTGCCAGAGTATTGACCATCAGTCCGAATGTCCTGAAGGAATCGGCTGAACGCCTGGTTGACACCGGGATCCCTATACATACATCATCCTCTCCTGTATATTTCTGGAAGAGCAGACCAAGAGCCGAAAGGAGTGTATTAAAAACCGAAGTTCCTGTTTCCGAGCTTAGCTTCCTCAGTGAAGCTGTTGCTTCAGGAGCTATCTCAAAATACTCTCTGAAGCCATATCCCGTCGGCTCATTGCTTCTTGGATAATCATAAGGAAATCGTAATTCTGCTGGCAGATCTTTCAGGTTTTCCTTCCAGAAGGTTCCTAGCTCCTCTTCTTTTTCAGCTGACAGTTCACTCTTTTCGGTGGCAGCAAAATCATAGCTGTAAGAATTAACCCGGGGAAGTGAAATAGTGGTGCCTTCTGCTGCATTTTTATATATTGAGTTCAGTTCCTGAACAAAAAGCCTCCTCGTAAATCCATCGAAAATGAGGTGGTGAATGGTGGCATAGAAGTAATAACTCCCTTCATTCTCTTTAAGAAGGTAAAGCCTGTAGAGGGGCCCATTCTCAAGATCAAACGGAACCCTTGAATCTTCACCGGCAAATAACATTATTGCCTCTCTCCCGCCCGATGTTTGTGAAGTAAAATCTTTGAACTGCAGCTCAACCTTACGTGGAACTATTTGAATACAGGGTTCATTCCCGTTATATCTAAAGACCGAAAACATGGTATGCTGCCTTTCAAAAAGAATTCCAAGGCTTTTCTCCAGTAAATCCCTGTCGACCTTCCCTTCGAAATGGTATGCCAGCTGAATATTGTAAGCAGGGTTTGACCTGTCCTGCATCGCAATGATCCAGAGCCTCATCTGGTTTGATGATAATGGCAGTTTTGAAAGCTCTGTAATGTGTCCTAAAGCATTCATGAAGGTTCCTTTTATTTACTGGGTAATATCAATTATGATAAAAGCCGATGACGGCAGAATCCTATTGATACTGCAACATCGAGGGTTTTTCTGAGAACTATTCCTGCTATCTTAAAAAACTTACAGGTTGTGATTATACAGGGATATAAAAAACATCAAGGATATTATTGCAATATCCTTTAATGTATTAAATATCATAATATTAAAAACAAGCTAATGATCAGTTAATCAAGGGATCAATCAGCAATAAGTGATGCAAAAACCAAGCCTTAACGTTATTCCTAATCCAAAAAGCAGGTAAAAATAAAATTTCTGGTAAACATCGCTGATTCTACTCCTTTGCTGGTTTGAGAAAATCGGAGGCTGTTATTATATAATATGCCATCCAGAAAACCATTCCAAAAAACTTGGCTCCATCTTCCAATACAGCCTGATAAGTCCAGCTAAACCACTCTTTTGCAATTGCTGCATCAATAAGCTCTGATGCCCCCATAAGTCCCATACCCAGAAGAAGAAGTATATAATCAGTCTTAAGAATCAGGTTCCTGTAAAAATATAGAAGAGCAATAGCAGACAGGCCATATACCAGGAATATAATATTCTCATTTACAGGTATTATATCCCGAAATACCCAGTCGTGAAACATGAAGAAATCATCGCACATAAGCCACAAACTCAGCAAGCCTGAAAACAAGAGGAAACCAGTTTGTTCTTTCGATTTTTTCAGGAAGCCGGAAATTCGGGCAGCAAATAATAAAATAGCAGCTGCAAAGCACATCAATACAACATCAGCCCGTGCGATTAATCCAATATAAGGAGGTGCATGCATG
>CAIPJU010000051.1 GCA_903865465.1 uncultured Bacteroidota bacterium | reverse complement strand
CTGTGAAATCTCTTCCTGAATTCCGCCATCGGATATGAAGGCAAAAATCTTATGAGAAAATAATTCACCAAACCTTTTTGCCAGAAACCGTTCTGCAATTGCTGCACCTACTGCCATAGTATGACCTTGTCCCAGCGGACCGGAAGTGTTTTCAATGCCTCGCATCACATCGAGCTCAGGATGACCAGGTGTTGGGCTTCCCCATTGACGGAAGTTTTTTAATTCTTCGGTAGTGAAGTGTCCTGTAAGGGTTAGTATTGAATAGAGCATAGGCGACATGTGACCGGGATCGAGGAAAAATCTGTCGCGGTTTATCCATGAGGGATCAAAAGGATCGAAGTTTAGAAATTCTGAAAAAAGTATGTGTATGAAGTCTGCTCCACCCATTGCTCCGCCGGGATGGCCCGATTTTGATTTTTCAACCATCGACATTGCCAGTATTCTGATATTATCAGCTGCTCTCTTATTAATCTCTGTATACATATCCTAACAGTTTTGCTTTGTTAAATGAAAAACAAAAATAGAATATATACACGACAGAAAAAATACATTATCGAAATGATGGTACTTATTTAATTTTCGTAAATTCGTATCTTCAGAGAATGTGTCAGGGGCATGGAACATAAACTTAGTGCTTTAATCGTTGATGATGAGGAAAGTGCAAGAAAGCTGCTACATAAGCTTCTTGAGGATACCCATTTTTTTGATGAGATCAGGACCGCATCATCAGGAGATATTGCTATTACTGAACTTACGGCTTTTGATCCGGATCTTTTATTCCTGGATATTCAGATGCCCGGAATGGATGGTTTTACATTTATAAGCGAATTGCCCCGTAAAAAAACGAGGCCAGGTATTGTGTTTGTTACTGCTTTTGATCAGTATGCCATTAAAGCAATTAAAAAGGAGGCCTTTGATTATCTTTTAAAACCTGTCAACAGGAATGAACTAAATCAATGCGTTGCAAAATATGCCGTGAAGAAGAGGGAGGCAATGGCAGGTGAAAAGCTGGCTGAACAGACGGCTCATAAAGATCAGATTCCAAGGATAAGGGTCAACACAAGGACAGGTACCATATTTATTAATCCTTCTACAATTTTATATTGCAAGGCAGATGGTAATTATACCACTATCTGTACGGGTAACCGGCAGCTATTATGTTCTATGAACCTGGGAAAAGTGGAAGAACTTCTTCCCGGCATCGGATTCATTCGAATTGGCAGATCTCATATTGTTAATTTTGAGTATATTACCATGATCGACAGAAAGGAGTGTCAGGTCACCATGGTACGTGAAAACGAAACTGTTTCGATAAAACTGCCCAGACATCTTCTTAAGGAGCTGGATATACTTTAGAATATGAAAGGGAGTTTCTCCTTTAAAAAGATCGTGACCACCTCATGGTTTCTTGCAGTAATACCAGCTGCCATGATCGTTCTGTTTACTGCATTAAAATATCCCGATAATCTCTATCTGACTATTCTGATCACATCTGTTGCAGCATATCCCTTATTCCTGGGTTTCGTCCTGATTGTTAAAAAAACCACTGTTGGGGAGATTTCAGAGATGAAGAAGGCTGAGATCAGGGATATGAAATTAAACGATTTGAAAATAAAGAGTCTAAGGGCACAGATTGATCCCCATTTCATCTTTAATATACTTAATTCGGTTGCTTCGCTCATCTATCTGGACGACAAGCAGAAGGCTTATGATTATATGAACAAATTTACCCAACTGCTCCGTACCATCTATAATGAATCCGACAGTGTTTACCGGAGCCTGGGAGATGAAATCGATGTTGTGTCTAAATATCTCGAACTTGAGAGAATGAGGTTTGGCAATAAGTTTAATTATAACATCTCCTTGGGAAAAGGAATCAGCCGGGAGGAAATTGTTCCAAGGTTATTTATCCAGACTTTTGCTGAATATATAATAAATCACAATCTTGCCCACAATACTGAGGGTGGCTTACTGACTATCAGGGTTGAGAAAGAATCTGACTACGTCAAGGCATTTATTGAGGATAATGGTAATAGCGATTTATTTGATAAGGAGCTTCTCTGTTCAGTGAAAAGAATGAATCTTACACGGGATCTCTTTGAATTGATGAATAAGATGGGCAGAAAACCAATAAAATACCATTTCGAGGCTATTAAAACCGATGAAGATCAATTTGCCGGCACCAGAACAGAGGTATGGGTGCCAGTCGGAGAAATAAGCCTTATATCCAACTAGTTACAGGTATTTCCTGTCTTCTTCTGGTACTTCGAAATACTTATTATATATATTCACGTCTGGACCCTTGCGCTCTTCTATTTTATTACCTCTTATCTTATAGGTGCATTTTTCCCCGGCAATTCCGGAAAAATATACATTATATTCCTTGTCGTTTTCATCGATCATAATAATCCTTACCATGTGAAGGTACTTCATGCTATTTAACTGGGATGAACAGATCGGACAGGTATATATATATTCCTCACCCTGCCTTACCTGAAAAGAGGGATGAGTTGTTGTGGAATAGTTACCTATCTCGGGGTTAAGGTAGATCAATCCCCTGATTGAACGATTGCTCAGTTTGGCTGCAGCAAGAACAATGGATGTTTTTACATTCAGAACACCCCTGCATACTTTACACAAATATTGTACTGCCATAATAAACCTCCTTCTCTCGGATTTTGATTAATATTTCTT
>CAIPJU010000050.1 GCA_903865465.1 uncultured Bacteroidota bacterium | reverse complement strand
TCATCAATTAGTTGCTTCACTCTATTTTTCCTATTATCAGATTCATATAAAACAATTTTGTTTTCTAAAACCTTAATATCTTCTTCAATATTTTCTTGAGCACTCTTTGAACTTTTTAATTCCTCTTTTATCCTCGAATCGTCAGCGAAATCCTGCTCTAATAAAAGTTTATATGCTCGATTAATTCGCCCTTTTATCTTTGTCAGCGTTTCCCTTTTTTTAACAAGTTGTTGTTTCAAATTATCTGTTTCGTTTGTGTCTACTAAAATAGTGGTGAGATATTCTCGTAGCTCTTTCGATTCAAATAGATGTTTGATCAAGAAAGTCTCTATCTTTGGTATATTGATGCCTCTGCTTTCTGTACAAGATGAATTTGGTTGTCTTTTCCCTTTACATTTGTAAGCTCTATCACTGCCTTTTAATCGCTTTTTTCCACGAAGCTCCATTCCACAGTTTCCACAAAATATTATTCCATTTAATAGGTAGTGGTAATCATTTTTACGACCAACATTTTTTCTGTTTTTCAGAATATTTTTGTTTGTCTTATCCCACAAATCTGGTTCAATAATTGCTGGAATTTTAATTTCCAAATTATTCCATCTTCTAATTCCTTTGTAGATAGGGTTACGTAATAAATCATAAACTACCGTGCCTCTCCATCTAATCTTACTCTTATCATATGTGGTAATATGGCCAGATTGTTTGTCTTTTTTGCTTATTGTCCCTATGAACCTATTATACTTAGGTGTAATACCCTCACTATTTAAGATATTGGCAATCGTATATGCACCAACTCCTTCAAGAGAAAGCGAGAATATTTTTTTAATTACTTGTGCTTCTTGATCATTTATCTCATAGTATCCCATTTCTCCTCTTTGGTATCCATAAGCAGTCATTCCATGTGTTTTCCCCTCTTTGGCATTTAATTCATCCGCCAACTTAGTTTTTTTGGACGTTATTGAAGCATAAAATGAGTTAGTTAATGAAACCAATCCAGCGAATAATTTATTCTCTGGAACATCTAAATCAATGAGCTGACCAGATTGATAATATTCACATTTGGCCTTCAGTAAAATTCCAGCAAAGAAGTTCCATATTTCAGTATTTCGCTCAATTCTTGACTGATCAATGCAATAGACTGCATTTACTTTGCCCTTCCTAATCAAGTTAATCATTTCTGCAAACTGGGGTCTATCCTTTATATCTTCCCCAGTTCCGCTAATACCTTCATCGACAAAAAATTCATAGTTCCATCCTTGTTTTTCGGCAAAATTAGCACCAAGCATCTTCTGGCTTGGAATTGATTGGTCTTGTCCTTCTTTCTTTGTTTTACTAGTCCTACAATAAATAGCGAGCATATTTTTGGATATTTATCATCAATCCAAAGATAGGGTTTATGCAGATTATTAAGATGGATTAACGTAAAAAACATTTAATAAAAGGTTTCTATATCACCTCCTTTTAAAGGATCGGATCAATCCCTCATTCCCAATTATTTAAATAGGCAGTATAATCCAATATTGTACCATCAGCCATTCTTCCACCAGTACCTTTGCTGATTGAATACCATTCTCCCTCTATGCTCAGATTTGTTGCATTATATATTGACCGATCTGGCATTAGCCAAAGAGTTAGTTCAGCTTTTTTCAATCCAGATGGAATCCGATTCTGGTTTTGGAATCTACTACGCAAAGTTGCATCTGGGACAATCACGAATTCAATTTCATTATTTGTGGTATTAGGAAAGGTAAACACATAAAAATTGGTTTTATCCTCCCAAAGAGGAATAGTGAATTTAAAGTGACCGATCCCATCAAGCTTATTGTTGTTATGACTGCCATGAAGAACTATGTCAATCTTGGAAGAACACACTAATTCAACACTCACTATTCGACTGCTGTCTTTATC
>CAIPJU010000049.1 GCA_903865465.1 uncultured Bacteroidota bacterium | reverse complement strand
GTTCTAAAATTCTCAACAAAATTCAGGATAATTTCCCTGCGCCTAATATCGGTAATATCTTTCCCTGTTTCCATTATATCCTTATATCGCCCTGTCCCAATGGAAAAGTAGAAATCGTCAATTGCCCCGTTTGGTGTTAGCACAATTACACCTTCCTGATTTCGTTCAGTCGAATCAGCTTTCAAAATATATAACTTGATGTTACGAATTTCCATCATGCCCCCTTTCCTCAGGTTTAAAATATCTTCGTAAATTTCAGTTTCCTGCGAACGAAACGGGCTGGTTTCCCATAAGGCAAAAACAGTGCTCCTGGCTTCATTGCTCATTTCGATGCCTGTTAAAGTTGGCACGGTTTTGTCAGCATAAGCTTGATTAATTGCAGAAAGTAAATTCGATACATTCCCGTCAATTTTTGCTTTTAAACTTTTGCTTTCAATGCTGCCAACATCTACTACCGTCTTAAACTGGCCAAAACAGGAAAGATTAAACAGTAGCAGAATAAGTAAAACATTCTTTTTAAAACTAAGTGTTCTCATAAGTAATATGATTATAGTAATCCTCAATATATCGCATTTATATTATAAAAATTCACACTCATGTTTTCGTTATTGGCTAAGTTTCTTCCATATTGTTCAACTAATTATACTTAAAACAATTGTATCCATACCTGTATCAGGCTTTTTGCATCATTTTCGATGTTCATCGACATTTTCCCGTATTTTAAATCTCTCCTTTCTGCACTTCCTTTATCGAAAAACGACACTATTTTTTTTGTGACGGGGTCGATTAATACGATGTAAAAGTTTTCTGACGAATTAATCCTGCGAAAAGCTTCCGAAACACTATATATCAATTTATTATTCGATTTCTCACTTTCAAGAATAGTGCCAAGCTCTACAATGGTAGAACAAGCCACCAACCTTTCAAGCAAAGTTCCAATTGCAGAAGGATTAGGGTCTTTCTTAATCTCAGTAACGGAAACCTCGCTTTCTGCTATTTTCTCCGGAACTTTGGTTTTTAGGTCAGAAATATCTTCTGGTTTATCAGGCCTTTCTTCGCTCCCGAATTTCAGCGGCGCGTCGGTATATTTCATTTCGGTAACTTGCAAAGTTTCCTTATTCTCAATTATCTGTGTAACATTTTCAATCGGTACATAGGCCACCACTTTTGTATATCCGTCATCACCCAACAGTTTCACCAGGTATTGTATATATTTTACCAATATCTCGGATTTCCCGTTCAAAGAACTTATATCTTTTAGTTGTTTCGATATGACCGACATCAACTCGGTACGGGCAGCTTCCTTAATTTTAAGAGTATCATAACCATCAGCATCACCACTGTAATACCTTCCCGACCGTTTAATCTCTTTCAAACTTGGTACATCCTGAGCCAGCAAGGCGATTGGGAAAAAGAGGAAAGAAATAAAAAGCCAAATTGGAAAATATCTAGTACCTTTTTTATTCATAGTTACTCCCATTTAATAAGATTATCCAGTACCGGCTCGTTACCATCGTTCTTTCCAAATAATTCCTTAATGTTATGGCTTGGTATATAGGGATACATTATACCGCTTACTTTAGCATGATGCTCGAACAAAGAATTTGCCGTGGTTTTCACATCCAACAAATGAATATAGTTTAACTCTGGGCAATAAATAATAAGGCTTCCCCTTATGCCATCAGGTTCAGCGGACTCAACTCCAAAATATAACTTGTAATGTGAGTCGAAATGATCAAGAAACTGACCTACTGTTGTTGAAATAAGCTGGTCCTTCCCCCCATAAATCTTTACTTTCAGGTCTAATTGCGTTTGATTCCTTAACGGTAAATCGGTTAAGAACAAATTGGAAAATGATTCACTAATGAAATCGGGTTGAAACAAAACCACGATATTGTCATTCATCCTCTTATAATATTTGTTAGAACTTAGTCCCTTTATCATGTATTGTTCTCCTTCGCTCACAAACAAGTTCTTTTCACGATGCAGTGGCCCCGGGGCAAGGTTGTTTCCTTGTTGCTGCCAATCATGTATATCCTTTAAAAGTTCGGAGAAGATATAATCGTCAAGTTCTTTCTTGTCCATGCTCCTGATCAATGTATTGATTTTTGGAAATTCGATTTCAAGTCTTTCCGAATCAGTATTGTAGAGTAGTACTTTGCAGGTCAAGCTGTCCTGTTTGACAGAGACCCCGGATAACCCAGAAACCACATTACTTATAAGGCCAGGATCGCGGAGTAACGACCTTTTTTTGAAAGTGCTTGTATAGTATAAATATATCTTGTCTTCTTGCTGCCTGGCATTTCTTAACTGCTCATCGTTGAGGATGAAAAGAAGCAATTCACGTTCTATAAATTGATAAACAAAAGGATTGTCGGCTCTGGTTATAGAATCGTTGAATATCTTTATACCCAAATGGACGATTTTATATCCATCAAATTCGCTTTTCAGGTGATAAACCGAACCCCTTATAATACAATCACATTCCTTTTGGGCATTTAAGGTTTTTTGACAGTCCATTGGCAATTTACTCCAAATCGTTTCTATAAACTGAGAAGCAAACTTGTTTTGTGCAGAGACAGCCAAAGAGAAAAAAAGAAATATGAAAGCTAATCTGTAACTCATTTAACGCCCTATATTAATTGTTCCTTTCTGCTGGTTATCTTTACCAAAATATTTACCATTAACAAGATACCCGTCGTGGAAAATACCGGAAACATATTCACCGGCTTCAGCATACCTCTTGTCCGGATCTCTTGGATTAATTATATGCCTCTGCTTAAAATGCATAATGCCTTCATCCCCATGAGGTAATCCATTTTTTGTGGGGCCCTCATAGTAACCATAATCATATTTTACAGTAGCATGTTCAACGCTAACTGGTTCAGAAGGTGGCTTAGAGACAGTAGGTTCAGTCTTAATCCTGGTTTCTTCAGTTGTAATTGTTTTTGGTATTTCCGCGTTTCCCTTTGAGGTATCGGTTTTACTTTTGCCACCATCTGTAACGGCATTAGAGACTTTTTCCACAACATTTACAACATCTTTTGCCTGATCAACTTTTGATTTAATTGATAAGAAAACAATAACAACACAAATAAGAAGTACAGAAATTCCTGTATAGATTATCCATTTTCTGGAAGGTTTTGTTTTCTCCACTAACATTC
>CAIPJU010000048.1 GCA_903865465.1 uncultured Bacteroidota bacterium | reverse complement strand
GGTAATTGAAAATATTACCAAGAATGCAATTGATGCCATGGAAGGGAGCGGGGAATTAACTGTCCATATCACGCAAACTGAAAAAACAGCGACTATCGACATTACGGATACAGGAAAAGGGATACCCAAATCGTCATTCAATAAAATATTTAACCCGGGCTATACCACAAAAAAAAGGGGCTGGGGACTAGGGCTTTCACTTGCAAAAAGGATTATAGAAGAATATCACAGTGGCCGTATCTTTGTCAGGCATTCTGAAATGGGCATTGGCTCATGCATAAGGATTGTCATGAACAAGGTAAGATTATAATGGCTATATTTGCAGCCTGTTATGAAAAGAAAAGATATCGAGCTGATGGCTCCGGCCGGATCGTATGAGTCGCTCATGGCGGCGATTCAGGGTGGAGCAGATGCCATTTATTTCGGAGTTGAACAACTCAACATGCGGGCGGCATCTTCAAATAACTTTACAATCGATGACCTCCGTAAAATTGCTTCAATCTGCCGCGAAAAAGGGTTGAAGAGCTATATTACGCTTAATGTTGTCATTTTCGACCACGAAACCGGCCAGATGCGGCGGATTATAGACGCCGCTGCCGAGAGCGGAATTTCAGCCGTCATAGCCTCCGATCTGTCGGTGATAAAATATGCATTCAGCAAAGGGATGGAGGTCCATCTCTCCACGCAGCTCAATATAACCAATTCAGATGCTCTTGAATTCTATTCCCGTTGGGCCGACGTAGTTGTACTGGCCCGTGAATTGAACTTAAGCCAGGTAAAACATATCAGTGAATGCATTGTCAATCAGAATATCAGAGGCCCAAAAGGAGAACTTGTAAAGATCGAAATGTTCGTTCATGGCGCCCTGTGCATGGCTGTCTCGGGAAAATGCTATTTAAGCCTTCACGAAAACAATAAATCAGCCAACAGGGGTGAATGTTACCAGACCTGCCGGAAGTCATACATTGCTACCGGTAAGGAATCAGGTTATCAGCTTGAGATCGACAATGAGTACATTATGTCGCCCAAAGACCTTTGTACTATCGGATTTCTCGACAGGCTCATCGATGCAGGTGTGAGTGTTCTTAAAATCGAAGGGAGGGCACGGTCGGCGGAGTATGTTAAAGATGTCTCATCATGCTACAGTGAGGCCATATCGGCAATTGCCGAAGGTACATTCACTATTGAAAAAACTGCAATCTGGAGGGAAAGGCTTGCCGGAGTCTTTAACCGTGGTTTCTGGGACGGATATTACCTCGGCCAAAAGATGGGTGAATGGAACTCTCATTACGGTTCCAGCGCTACAAAAAGAAAAATCTACATTGGAAAGATTAGCAACTACTTTGTGAAGATAAATGTTGCTGAGATAAAACTCGAGAACGGGGATCTGAACAGTGGTGATACTATCCTGATAACCGGCCCCACAACCGGTGTTGTGGAATATAATGTTGATGAAATCCGTGTCGATCTGAAAGCTACTGATAGGGCTCTCAAAGGAGAACTCTGCTCGGTAAAAACCGGGGATATTCTCAGAAGATCCGACAAGGTCTACAAATGGGTCGATTACACTGAAATTAAGACTCAATAACAGTTAAAGCTTCCACTCTATCCTGCCGGCGGCCTCCAGCACCAATGCTGTATTTGCTTCTATATCATTTGTATTTGCTTCAATATAAGTGATATTAGCTTCGCTTTTCTTTTTAAGGCTGAACATATACGTCTTATCGTAATAACGTAATGTCAATTCCATTGCTTTTGCCAGGTCGCCGGTTTCAATCGCCATAAGGGCTTCTTTTGTATCATCTCCTCCAAGCCTTTTACTGATCTTCATAACAGCTGCCTTCAGTAAATCAGCCGGAAACTCCGAATATTCTTCCAGAAGCCGTGGCAGCCTTGTTTTTACATCCATCATGAGAACTATGGCATGAGAATTCTGCATATTGAAATAAAACTGGTCGGGCATAAAGACAGAACCTATATTCCTGCTCTCATCCTCAAGCCATAAAGGCTGACCGGCTTTAAGATTTTTCCATTCATCGAAAAGAAGGTTAGCGAATTGTTCAGTTGTGGGCTGGGGAGGCTGTCCAAGAGAACCAAATGCAGAACCTTTATGATTCGCAATCTTTTCAAGGTCAATAACCTGTTCTCCACAAATTTTAAGCTGCCTGAGGATATGGGTTTTACTGCTGCCTGTCATGCCCCCAAGAATTATCATCTTCCTTGATTCACAAAGGCTTTCGAGAATATGATGCCTGAAGTTTTTGTAGCCTCCCTCCAGGACAGAGGATTCAATGTCTCCCTGCGAAAATAGCCATGCCATTGATTCTGACCGCATCCCTCCTCTCCAGCAATGAACCAGCAGTTTTCCATCCTTAGAGATATCGAGTGCTTTTTTCAGTTTATCTGCCATTGAGGGTCCGGTCAATTTCAACCCTTCAATAATTGCCGGTAAACGTCCCTCTTTTTTGTACTTTGTTCCTACAATTTCCCTTTGCCTGTCATCAAAAAGAGGAATGTTAAATGAACCGGGAATATGTCCTGATAAATATTCAGAGGGTGACCTTACGTCAATTACCGGCAATTGTCCGGCAAGCTCCATAAAGTGATCAAATTCTACTTTTAGTACAGACATAGCTATTTAGTTTCCCGGATAAGTCTCCATGTTCACCGTAACAGTGCGGATTTACAAGAACCTCTCAAGGAGTTTCTTCAGCTCATTGATTCTTACAGGCTTTGGCATAAAATCCCTGATACCGGCCAGTTCGGATTTTTTTCTGGCCTCAAGTGAATTATCAGCGGAGACCGCAATAATGATCGATGACTTATCGAATTCAAGGATTTTGAGGGCTGAAGTATAGCCGTCCATGTCGGGCATCAGAAGGTCCATCAGAATAAGATCATATTTTTTCTCCTTTGCCATCATGTAGCCTTCATAGCCGTTCTCTGCTATATCGTAGGAATAACCAAGGTTATTTAACATGGTCCCCATCACCTTCTGATTTATCTTATTATCTTCCACCACAAGGATAATTATATCGCTGTTGGCTCTTCCCTTTCCGACTGCAGAGACCTTTTCACCTACAAAAGGGAAACTAACCGATATCGTGCTCAATAATTCATTGGTATCGAAAGGCTTAACCAGATACTGATCAACCCCAAGCGAAAGACATTTAATATAGTTCCCTTTCACATCATGTGAGCTTATCATCATAATAACAAAGTAATCGGTAAGATTGTTTTCCCAAATCTCGCCGGCAACCTCAAAACCATTAAAATCCTTGTCATTTAAGATGACTATAAGGTTATATCTTGAATCTGGGAAATTAAGGTTAGCCTTAATCTGGTTAATGGTCGATTTAAGATATGTTGTTGTAGAAACGTTGAGCCCTAATTTATGCATTGAAGAGATCACCTCTTCATCCCTTCCCTGCATTCCGGTTATGATAAGCGTCCTTATCATATCGAAGGAGTTCAGGTTTTCGACAGGGAGTATTTTCTGTTTCCTGTCGCCGGAGTATGCAAGCATGGTAAAGGTTACCTGTGTGCCTAAAGAGCCTGAGAGTCCTGACGGACTTACAACTGTCAGTTCACCACCCATAAGCTCAATTAGCTGACGCGAAAGTATAATGCCAAATCCCGAATCATCCCTGCTGATAGCTGAGGCAGGATCGAAATTGACAAAGTCGCCGAAAATTTTCTTCAGGCTTATCTTATCGAAACTTTTACCTGTGTCGCGAAGGTTAAATCTGAGAGTTATTACTCCGTTTCTGTCAGTCACAATGTCACAATTGAGCAGTATTTCTCCTCTCTCGGTGTTTTTTACCGAGTGACTGATAAAGTTGGTGATTACCTGCCTGAATCTGTATGGGTCGCCGATTATTATTTCAGGAACATTGTCTGAAATTGTTGGCAGAAGAACCACTTCGCGGCCCGCAAGAGTGGAACGCGCTATGTCGGTGCAATAAATGATCTCCTTCCTGATGTCGAAAGGGGTTTCGTCGAGGATTATTCTTCCTGACTCGATTCTTGAATAATCGAGAATATCATTGACAATGCCAAGCAGAACTTCGGTGGAGCGCTGGAGAAGGGTAGATATCTGCCTTACTGCCGGGGTGAGATCTGATCGGGTAAGGACATCTGCCATCCCGATAATACCATTAAGAGGAGTGCGGATCTCATAGCTCATTCGGGCAATGAAATCAGACATAACGATATTGCTTTTTGCCTCCTGCTTCAATGCAGCCTCGAGCTTTGTAACATCAATGAGCACCTCCATGGTGACCTCTTCGTCAAGAAAAAGATCAATTATCTCATACCTGTAAAGAACTATTTGTTCCGAGTCGTTCTTTATCTTAATAAAATGGTTCGGATTAAAAATCCCGGCAGGATTATAGGGGTACAGGTCGTTATCTTCCGGTGGTTGGATTTCAGGATATATCTTCCCCAGCATCTCAGACTCATTTGAATAAGAAAACTGATTTGCCGCTATCCTGTTAGCCCTGATAATTTCCCTGTTCCTGTTAAAAACAATAACCCCGGCCGGTATTTCATCTATCATCCTGTTGAGTATCTCTTCAGAAGCCTTTAACCTTTCAGCTTCTGGCTTCCCCGATTTGATGTATCTGAGAAATATAAAGATTATCAGCTGAACCAGTACCAGGGTGGCAATAAGGATAAGCAGGGAGCTTCGGGAGATATATTTCTGAATGGCATTTACAGGAGCAGAAAATACAATTCTTAAATTCCTCTGGAGCAGTTGAAGCGAATAATACGACGAAATGATATCCTGTCGGGTACCTCCAATGACAGCTTTATGGAACAGATTGGCAAGTGACGAGCCATCCTGCCTGGCAGCCTTTTTCTGAAGGTTTATATAATCAATATGATTTGTACTGTTGGAGAAAATAATATTCCCGGCTTCGTCCAGAACCCATTGCCATTGATACTCATTGAGATTGAATTCCGCGAATATCTGTGAAAAGAATTTCTGATAGTCGATACTTACAACAAGATTCGCAAATCGTGTATTGGTCTTTATAT
>CAIPJU010000047.1 GCA_903865465.1 uncultured Bacteroidota bacterium | reverse complement strand
ATACAATACTCAGATTCTGGTAAAAAGTCACTTCAGTCTGATCAGGTTCTATCGCCCTGTTAAAATCCGATATTGCAGACTGATAATCCTGCAGGTTTTCGCTTGCACATCCACGGTTATAATATGCCCTGGCAAACTTCCCGTCAAGCACGAGAACTTTGGAATAATCCTGTATCGCCCCCTGGTAGTCCTGTAAATCAAATTTTACATTTCCCCGGTTGTAAAAGGAGCTATAATCATCAGGAACCAGTACAATTGCTTTTGAATAGGCGGAAATAGCCAACTGGTAATTATGTAATTCAGTTTCAGCCCTTCCTTTGTTGTAATATGCTCTTGCATCTTTGGGATCTATCCGGATTAGTTCGGAATAATCAGAATCTGCTTCCCTGAAATTATTCATTATCATTTCGGCATTTCCTCTCAAAAAGTAGGCCTCCGATTGATTATTATCGATTAATATAGCCTTTGAAAAATCTGAAATCGCACTCTTATACTCTTTTAGATTAAATTCAACGTTTCCCCTGTGAAAATAACATATTGCATTAGACGGAGCGAGATCAACAGCTTTTGAAAAATCAGGCAGTGCACCCCTGTAATCCAATAAATTAACTTTAGCTATACCACGATTGATATAGGTCATTGAGTTTGAAGAATCGAGCAATATCGCCCTTGAATAATCATCAATTGCACTCTTGAAATCCATTAGCCGTGCATACGAATTCCCCCTTCTGATAATAGCATCACTATTTCCCGGATCAATTTCAATCGCTTTCGAAAAATCAACAATGGCCCCCTTGTAATCCTTAAGGTTAAATCTTAGTACCCCAATGCTGAAAAAGCCTATTGAATTCCCGGGATCCAGTTCTGACAAGCGGTTGTAATCTGAAATGGCTCCTTCGAAATCCTCCAAACCGGTTTTTGCAGCACCCCTGTACAGGTAAGCCGTTACATAGCGGGGAGCAAGTTCTATAACCTTTGAATAATCAGAAACAGCTCCCTTGAAATCATGTACTTTATATTTTGCATTCCCCCTGTTAAAGTAAGCAGGGACGTGACCAGGGTCCTTATTAATGACCATTGAAAAATAATATATTTCATTCTTCGGATCTTTTGAGTCAAGCCCCTTCTGAAATAACTCTCCAATATTCTGTGATTTAGCCCAGGGAGACAGTAAGACAATTACTAAAGAAATAAAAAATATTTTTCTTCTCATGATTTGAGATTCCTAAATTAAAACAGCTCGTCTAACTCTTAAAAAAGTTATAAAGACGATCGCCAGATTAAACCCAATATTGGCTCAAATAATATAAATAATTATTAATTATCAGACATTTAAATATTTAGAAGCAGCTTCCATTACCTGTAATTCAGGTACCCACCTTAATTTTGTACTTTGCTAATATAAAAAAAAGAATATGTTAGAAAGGCATTCCCTTAAAAAAAAACAACTCATATTTAGCAGGTTTTATTTTGTTGTGGGATGTACTGGATTCGAACCAGTGACCTCTTGCGTGTGAAGCAAGCGCTCTGAACCGACTGAGCTAACATCCCTGAAGCAACAAAGATATATAAAATTGCTGTTGCAGATATTTTTAAAATCGCAGCTACATGTCTGATCTGATTGTCATCACTTTAAAAAAAGTTGACTTTGTTGGTTTGGAAGGCGGAGAGATTACAATAGGCAAACAAAAGGATTTAACAATAATACTTGTGGGTAATAATATCCTGAGCACAGTCGAGATTGTCGGATCGCGGCGGCAGAACAGAACAGCTGTCGGGAGTGTGGTTCCTGTCGATATCATAGACGTATCACATATGGCATCCACCTTTGGCCAGCCCGATGTTAACTCGATGCTCCAGGAGATGGCTCCTTCATTTAATTCGAACAAGCAATTGCACAGATGTATTTTAACACAACCTTTACGGATATTGTTGCAGGTCAGCGTATTGATAAAATAATAGCAAAGAATAACAGCCCTTTAACACGTGAACTGGGAATTCCGGCTCTCAAACAGGAAGTATCTTCAATTGCAGGATTGGGATTCACTGCAAAGGTTAACGCATTCACCCTTACCGTTGACGGATACTTTGTAAGGATTAAGGGCCGAATCGTTCTCACAGGAGCTTTTTACAGCGATGATGACATTATTGGAAACGAGCTCAAAAATCTCAATATCGGCGCTGCCCAGTTTTTCACAAATGCAGTTAACACTACATCAAAAGGATTAGATGCTGTACTATCATATTCAGCTCATTTTTCAGGGGATAACAACCTGAGACTTTCAATGGCTGCCAATTTCAATAATATGGTTATCAATGATATCTATACAAATGATAAGCTGAAAGGCAAAGAGAATACTTATTTTGGTATTCGTGAACAATACTTCCTTCTGGCCTCTGAACCCAAAAGCAAAGTCAATATAGGACTTGACTATACAAAGGGAAACTTCATGACGAACCTGAAGCTGAATCGATTTGGAAAGGTGAAACTAATTAACTGGACCGATAATGGCGACAATATCGCCGATCTAGGTGAAGTAGATAGCTATAATCCCAGGTACACAGTTGATTTATCT
>CAIPJU010000046.1 GCA_903865465.1 uncultured Bacteroidota bacterium | reverse complement strand
TGGTTGAATTTATATGACTGTGTTCCGGAACCGTCAGAAGGAATACAGATTCTATATCAGGGGCCAGCACCTTATTTGACTGGGCAATTGCACGTTCAAACTCGAAATCAGCCGCTGTTCGTAATCCCCTTAACAGATATGCTGCTTTTATACTTTTACAGTAATCTACCGTAAGCCCCTCATAATGTTCAACCTTAATTCTTGGTTCATCATGAAATACAAGGGCTATCATCTCCTTTCGTGTAGAAAGTGAATAGTAGCTTTTTTTCAGGGCATTTGCCCCGACAGCAATGATTATTTCATCAAACAGGCTGAGAGCCTTTCTCACAATGGCCTCATGACCAATAGTAAAGGGGTCGAATGATCCCGGGAATACTGCCTTTCTGATCATGTGAAGGAGATATTTTTCGGATTTTTTACCTTCTGGTTCAGAAGAGCCAGGTCAAGAACTCTCATTATGGAATCTACATAGTGAAATTTCAGTCCGCTGATATAAATTTCCTTTATATCCTCAACATCTTTCCTGTTGTCTTCCGAAAGTATTATCTCCCTGATACTTGCTCTCTTTGCCGCCAGTATTTTTTCCTTGATGCCTCCGACAGGAAGAACTTTCCCCCTCAGTGTGATTTCGCCTGTCATGGCAAGGTATTTCTTTATTTTCCTCTGTGTGAAAGCCGAAGCTATTGAGGTAGCCATGGTGACCCCGGCTGATGGTCCGTCTTTGGGAATTGCCCCTTCAGGAACATGAATGTGAATGTTCCACTTTTCGGAGAAGTTATCAGGCAGTCCAAGCAGTTCTGCATTCGACTTCAGGTACTCGAGAGCTATAATGGCCGATTCTTTCATCACCTCGCCAAGATTTCCTGTAAGCGTAAGCTTTCCTGTTCCTCTGCTCAGGCTGGTTTCGACAAATAATATCTCTCCGCCTGCAGCAGTCCATGCGAGCCCCGTAACCACACCGGCCTGATCATTTCCTGAATAGAGATCCCTGGTATACTTTGGAGGACCAAGTATTTCGGCGAGGGCTGCCTGGGAGAGCACAGGATTAAATTCAATGTCGGAAGCTATATTCTTTGCCGTGTATCTTACAACCTTAGCCAGGCGCTTGTCTAATTCCCTGACACCCGATTCGCGGGTATATTTCTCGATAATTGTCTCCATTACATCCTTGTCAACAGTTATCTGAGATGATTTAACACCATGATTTTCAAGCTGCTTAGGAAAGAGGTGCCTTTTTGCAATTTCAAGTTTCTCTTCAACAATATAGCCGGTAATTTCAATCAGTTCCATCCTGTCGCGAAGAGCCGGACTTATAGTTGCGAGGTTATTTGCAGTAGCAATAAAAAGAACCTTTGAGAGGTCATATTCCATTTCAAGAAAATTGTCGAAGAAGGTGCTGTTCTGCTCAGGATCGAGAACTTCAAGAAGAGCCGAGGAAGGGTCGCCCCTGAAATCCTGGCCAACCTTATCGATCTCATCGAGGATGAAAACAGGGTTTGAGGAACAGGATCTTTTGATATTCTGTATTATCCTGCCAGGCATAGCTCCGATATAGGTTTTTCTGTGTCCGCGTATTTCAGCTTCATCATGAAGGCCGCCAAGTGACATTCTGACATATTTTCTGCCCAGGGCTTTGGCAATTGATCTGCCAAGTGAAGTTTTTCCAACTCCCGGGGGGCCGTAGAGACATAGGATGGGCGATTTCAGATCCCCTTTTAGTTTGAGGACGGCAAGATGCTCAAGTATGCGCTCCTTAACCTCATCAAGTCCAAAATGATCATAATCAAGCACATACCTGGCATTCTTAAGATCAAGATTATCAGGGGTATATTCTCCCCATGGCAGGTCGAGAAGAGTCTGGATATAATTAACCTCTACAGAGTATTCAGCTGCAGCAGGGTTAAGACGATAGAGCTTGGTAAGTTCTTTATCAAAAACACTCCTAACATCATCGCTCCATTTCTTGGTGATTGCCTTTTTCCTGTACTCTTCAATCTCCTTGTCAACAGGATTGCCTCCAAGTTCATTCTGTATTGTCTTCATCTGCTGATGCAGAAGGAATTCTCTCTGCTGCTGATCGAGATCGCTTTTGACTTTCGACTGAAGTTCATTTTTCAGTTCAAGGATCTGTATCTCCTGAACAAGGAACTCGAGCAAAGCGAAACCCCTGTCGCGGAGGTTGTTAATCTCAAGCAACTTCTGCTTGTCCTGAACTTTAATATCAGTATTTGAACAGATAAAATTTATGAGATAGGTATTGTTCTCGATGTTCTTTATTGCGAATGAAGCCTCGGGACTAATATTGGGATTAAGCTTTATAATCTTGAGCGACATATCCTTAAGTGAACCTACAATAGCATCAAAGTCCTGGCTGAGCAGATCGGGTTTTATCTCGGGCATAGCCCCCACCCTGGCCAGAAAATATGGTTCACTCGTTACAAGCTCCTGTAGTAATATTCTTTT
The DNA here is from genome assembly GCA_903865465.1 of uncultured Bacteroidota bacterium. GTDB lineage: Bacteria > Bacteroidota > Bacteroidia > Bacteroidales > VadinHA17 > LD21. Next base: position 771 of record CAIPJU010000046.1, on the reverse strand, counting down.
GCGACCCTGAATAATGGCAGTTGTTGATCCGTCGGGCATTTCAAGAAGCTTCACTATCTGACCTATAGTACCAACCGAATGAAGGTCGGAGAAGGCAGGATTTTCAATATCCGGGTCTCGTTGTGCTACTGTTCCGACTATCCTGGAATTCTGATAAGCATCTTTTACAAGCTGAATTGATTTTGGCCTCCCGATGGAAATAGGAAGCACAACTCCTGGGAACAATACGGTATTCCTCAGGGAGAGTAAAGGAATTGTTTCGGGAATATCAACATCTTCGAGTTCACCGTCATCGCCGTCGGCAATAATAGGAATTATATCTCCTTCTCCATCAAGCATATCCGGAAGTAGTATTTCGCTTACAGTTTTCCTTTGTTTCTTTTCCATCCTGAGTTATATGGTTGTAGTCCCTTATAACTTTCCGTTAGCCGGAATGTCAGCAGGACCTTAAAATACGAATTTTCAAATTTACATAATAATTTTACATCATCAGAACGTCAACCAGTCAATGTTTGTTCACACAATGGCATAATAAACAAAAAGCCCTCGAATGGAGGGCTTCAACTTATTACTTTCTGAAAGTTATTTCTTCTTTCCTACATGATCCTTGTAACGGTTCATAAACTTATCTACCCTTCCTGCGGTATCAACAAGCTTCATCTTACCCGTATAAAAAGGATGTGAGGTATTTGATATCTCAAGCTTAAGGAGAGGATATTCATTTCCGTCTTCCCATTTGATTGTCTCTCTTGAAGGCGCAGTCGATTTGCT
>CAIPJU010000045.1 GCA_903865465.1 uncultured Bacteroidota bacterium | reverse complement strand
ATTTTCAGGAATAGTCCTCAAATTACTCAGGGAGCCTTTTTTGCATTTTTTGTTTTTTGGTATCCTGATCTTTATTGCCGGTGCTTTTTATCAGTCCAGGTTCAAGAGTGATCGTTATAATTTAAAGGTTGGTAAAGAAGAACTTGCCAAGCTGGAGCTCGACTGGGAAAAGCAATATGCAACACCTCCAAGTAAGGAGCAGATTGAAGCGTTGGTTGCAAAATATATCCGTGAAGAGATCTTTTACCGCGAAGGGGTAGAGTTAAATCTTGGAAGTGATGATGAAATTGTAAGAAGGAGGATCGCTCAGAAATATGAATTCCTGCAACAGGATCATGACCTGAGCGAGAATCCATCAGAACGTGATTTAAAAGAATATTATGCCGGCAATAAGTCGAAATATACTATTCCTCCCCATGTCTCATTCAGTCATATCTACTTCTCAACAGATAAAGAGGGTGATTCATCGGCCAAATTCAGAGCGCTTAGGGTTTTGAATTCGCTTCAGAAAAGTGAGTTGAAACGAGCTCCAGAATTAGGTGACCGGTTTGCATTTCAATACGATTATGCTCAATTGACAAAGGTTGATGCTGAAAAACAATTTGGCCAATCGGTCCTTTCGGATTCTCTGTTTGCAGTTCCTGCAGGCAAATGGATTGGGCCAATCCGTTCCGGGTATGGCTGGCATTTAGTTTTTGTTAACAGCAGTGAGCCACCGGTTGTAAGGCCTTTTGAGGTGGTAAGGGGTCAGGTCACTGAAAATTACCTGGAATCCTTCAGAGAACAAAAGAACCAGGAAGCATATGCTAAACTGGAAAAGAAATATCACCTTGAATTAAGCCAGAACTAGATTAAAAACACCAGTACGATGAATAAAATCTCCCTTTTGAGGCCAATTATGATCCAGCTGATATTCGTCGTCGTTTTTTCAGTAAAGCTTAATGCGCATGAGATCCGTCCCGCATTTCTGCAGATCAGGGAAGGAAAAGATCATACGGTAAGTGTTCTCTGGAAACAACCTGTTTTGGGAGATGTTGCGATCCGTCTGGCGCCTGAATTGTCATCCGGTTGGCTCAGCGAAAAGCCGTCAGTCATTGAAGCTACCTCTTCTTTTTTGGTTAAATCGTGGACAGGCATCAATGCATTAAATATTCCATTAAATAAACAGATCCTTACAATCAAGGGATTGGAATCAACCATTACCGATGTATTGGTAATGGTTGAATGGGCAGACGGGAAGTCGAATCAGACGATCTTAAAACCACAGCACCCTTTTATGATCCTGGAGGAGGAGAGCCATCAACCCTTGGCTGTTCCGCAATACCTCCTCCTTGGTATTGAGCATATCCTGAGTGGCTTCGACCACCTGTTGTTTGTCCTGGGATTGCTACTTCTTGTAAAAGGAAATTTAAAGCTTTTTAAAACCATAACTGCGTTTACAATAGCCCACAGCATAACACTTGCATTTGCCGCATTGGGATATATCCATGTTTTCTCACCGGCGATTGAATCTGTAATAGCGCTTAGTATTTTATTCCTTGCCGTTGAACTGATCCGGTCGCAAAAAGGTAT
>CAIPJU010000044.1 GCA_903865465.1 uncultured Bacteroidota bacterium | reverse complement strand
GTATAAAGAGCAACATATTGTTAAATAACATATTAGAAAAGCGAATCAGTAATAATAAATACATTAGGTCTTTCAAATAAATAATAAAATCCTTCGCATAGTTATATTTAACTGCTTATCTCCAAATCTTTATCATAAATAACCGGATTCAATTTACCAATTTTCTTATGATAGATTATTTAACCCTTTCTTTTTATTTTTTGGAGATATAAATAAGTAAGCAGGTCAGGCTTTTTTAACGCTGGACTGCGATGATTCCTCCCTCCACCTCCACCTCAATCTTTATGATAAAGAAAGCATTGCAATTTACCTCTCAGCCCTCTGACCGTTAATCTCCTGTCAGCCTCTAATAAACCCTTAGATATAACAGTGGGTCAGCGATGATCATTTGTAATTCCAATATATTTAAATGTAACAAAAACTTAACCCTAAATTAATTGTTTTGTAATATTAATGGACTAATATTGACTATGTTACCTACCCCCCACGGATATGAAGCAGATAAAGAAAAACTGTTTATTGAAATATTAAAAAGGGTTTGAAGAGGCAATTATTGCAGCGAAATTTGAATTTCATCATTCTCTGATCATCACCCGTAAAGTAACCGGGAACATGTGGAAAGGTGTCATTCACCCTGAGATTACCGGGATTCAATAAAATAAGACAGAAGATGAAAAAAGCAGTTAAAAAGGAATGCCTGAATTGGGAGGAGTCAGAGGAATCGATACGGCAACTCCTGGAACTGAGTACTATGTTGCCCCCAGTCCATCTTCCTAAAGTTTGCAAGGTCTTATTTAGTCATTATATGGGGAGACGAAGGGGAGTATTAAAATAAGGTTAGTAATTATTGTGATTATCTCCGTAATATAAAATTTGTCCAATTACATCCGAAGGGCAATGAAAAGAGGCAGCTGATTTTTATTTGATTTCTCCTCTAACCCTTTATAACTTTGTAAGAAGGCATTATTTCGATAACACAATCAATTTTGAGGAATTACAGTCAACCATTCACAATACTGATTCTCCTCCTGCTGCTACTGATATCATGCAACCGCGAAGAGGATCAATCTGCCTATGTCAGCCAGTTCACCGGGGATTGGAATTTCACCGTTCAAAGGGAGTCATGGGGATATAACTATTCCGGACACAAGTATGATACAATCAATTTTTCAGGTACAATAGTTATGCCTCCTGACGCAAGAGGGTTGATATTTTACTATTGCATAAGCTCCTCCCTTTCGGTGTGGATTGAGGATGGTACTATTCTAAAGGACGCGGTCTCCCTTGGCACAATCAGCGACAATGAGCTTCAATTCACCTATGCCAGGGGCACCTTTGCAAGTGGCACCCGGGATAAGGTATCAGGAATCAGGAACAGCAGAGCTAACATAAAATGAATCAGAATGAAAAGGAGCCTCTCTGCAATACTTCTGTTGTCGGCTTTCCTATCCGCCGCTTTCTCACAAGGCAATACACTGGCTGTCAGAAGGAAATGGAATTTCTCTATCTCTACCGGACTGGTTTATGGAGGTCCTTGTATGCCATTGGTTTTGCTGATTGTGAGAACACATTAACTGTCTGAAACAACAGGAATCCTGTTAGAATTAAGATTATTTTTTAATGTTTTTATTCGTATGATAAAGCTTCATGTGTAGGTATATCTATGGCTGATTTTGCCGGAATCCTGCTTGCCAGCCAGCCAAAAAGAATAGTTACTACAACGGTGACTACGAAACCTGTAGGACTAAAGGCGTATTGAAGTACCGCTTCCCTGCCCAGCATTAAATTACCAAAGAATATTGCTGCTAATTTGCTTAAAGGCCACGAGAGCAACAATCCGAGAAGAATGCTCAGGATGCTGGTTATCATACCCTCTTTTACAAACAGGGAATAGATCTTTTTGGGGTTTGCCCCAATAGAACGCATAACTCCGATTTCGCGGGTTCGTTCCATAATGTTGATACCTGTTGCCGAAGCCATACCTATTGCACTAACTACCAAAACCAGAAACGACAGGAATACAATAGTCATGAGTATGATATTCAAATGATCATAGATTATTTTCACTCTTTCGGCCTGAGACATGACATACAGTACCTGAAAATCAGTCGGAACTATGGCGTTTTCAATATTTTTCTTCAGTTCAATGACAGCTTCATAACTGTTCTCCTTAGCCACAAGCATGATACTATTAACCAGGTGAGCAGGATTAAAAAGGGCATCATATCTGTCCAGATCCATGTAAATTTTAGCCTTCTCAAACTGTTCGGAAATTCCAACCAGCCGGGCTGTGATATCCTTATCCTCAATAGTCAGAACTACCTGTGAGCCGATGGCTGGTTGCCGGTAGATATCCCATGCCTGCTGGTTCATCACTATTTCGGTTTCAGTTGAAGAGGCCAGCCAGGTACCTTTAATCATTTTCAGCTTAAGCAGTTCGCTATTTCCCGGGAGTGCTACAATACCTGCACCCTTATTTGTTGAGAGCAGCCTGGATTGTATTTCACCCCGACCTCCGTTCCATACCTGAATAAGCTTCACGTTTTTCAAGGCCTCAAAGGGACGAAGTGCCTCTTCCCGTGAAACCTGTCTGCTCAGCACTACCTGGACATCATAACGCATCTCACTCTTCACGTTCGAAAGCAGGTTCCACAATGACTGACGGACATTAAAACCTGTACTAAAAATTGCAACTCCCAACGCCATTGCAAGTATTGTAACAGCCAACCGGCGGCTGTTGCGAAGGGAATTTTTTAGTGCCAATATAAAGATTTTGGAAACCGGTAACCGCTTCAGCATTTTAAACTCACGGGGAGTTTTACCCTGCGAAATACCATAATCACCAAGTGCTTCTTTCACTGAAATGGCAGTGCCTTTCATAAGAATGGAAAGTGATAAAAGTACCGGCAGCAACAGACTGGCCCCTAATAGAATGGCATATACTGATGCCGGGATGATGGAAGTCAGGATATTGAAATTAAGTTTCCAGGCAACAAAATGAGAAAAGGCATTCCCTGTTGCTACTGATAAGGGTACTGCAATAATGCCTGCACCAAATCCCATTAGCAATAACATAGCGATGTAAATCTGAAAGACCTGAAACCTTGAACCTCCAATGGCTTTCAGGATACCAATTTGTCGTACCTGACTGGCCATGACCGACCTCATAAGTTGTGAGACCAGAACTGCACCCATGATAAAAGCCAGAAGGCCTATGGTTCCAACCAGAAACAAAAGAGTGTTCAGTTGCCACTGGTGAGGGTGCTCATTGAACTTTGGAATTTCAACAGAACTGATATTAATGCCATTTATATTTAAATCCTTTACCAGCATATCTGAAACGCGTTTTACATCATCGGCTGAATGAACATTTTTAAGCCGGACAATTAACCTTTGGTTAGTCGGCAAACCTGTAATCTGGCCATAACTTTTTTTGTCAGTATAAGCATAAATAAAAGCATCCTGGGTTGCAGGGGCCTGTGCAGGGTCAAAGCAAATGCCACTCACTTTCAAAGCGGTCATCCTGCTTCCGATACGTACTCGCGGCGAATCGCCGGTATCAATAGCAGTTACATGTTTACAGTCTCGCTCCATGAGAATAGTGCCTGCATCAGGAGTTCTTTTACCTGTTTCAGGAAAAATCCTTGCCAGTTTCATCTCATTAAAATTATCGACACCATAAAGCCATAACGGAATCCATTCGTTAGGGTAAATTTCGATGCGCTGCAAGGAGAAATCGCGCAGCTCAGCAGTTTCTACCTCCTGACGATCAATAAATTTCTGCAAATCCATCCCTTCGAATTTACTGGAATGCAGAATCACATGAACAGGAGTTGTGCTCTGGTAATTGGCATTCAGATCATTGCTCAGAACAAAATTAGATACGAATACTGTTCCAAGCCCCCAGATTCCTAACACCAGTGCAAAAACTACCAGTGAAGTACGTTTCGGACTTATAAGCAAGTCGTTAATCGTTTTTCTTAGTTTTATATTCATGACTTTTCGTTTTCAGAAGTTCATAATTCAATCTCACCATCTTTCAGATTCACAATACGATGGTATTTCAGGGCAGTATTCTTTTCGTGGGTTACCACTATTACGGTCTTGCCTGATAGTGCCAGTGCACTGAAAATGTCATTGACAGAGTCAGCTGTTTTGCTGTCGAGGTTGCCGGTTGGTTCATCAGCCACAATAATCTCGGGGTTGTTAGCAAGTGCCCGGGCAATGGCTGCACGCTGTTGTTCTCCACCCGATAATGCAGAGGGCATTTTGTTTGCCTGCTCAGCAATACCAACCCGGCTTAAAAGCTCATTTACCCGGTTCTCCCGGTCGGCATCGGCGATTACATCCACAAACTCCATTGCCAGCAGAATATTTTCCCTGATGGTAAGCGTAGGGATAAGCTGAAAGAATTGAAATACAATACCGATATTCTGACCGCGCCATTTGGCCAGTTTACTTTCGCTCAACTGCCTTATGTCAAGTCCGTTGACGAGTATACTTCCATTCGTCGGGTAATCAATGCCGCTTATCATATTCAGCAGGGTCGATTTACCACTGCCCGATTTCCCGGTAATAGCCAGATATTGGCCTTTTTCTACAGAAAGTGTGACGTTTTTCAGTGCCGTAAAAGTCCGATCTTTCGATTGAAACTCCTTGCTTACACCCTGAAGTGTCAGAATTGGCTGGTTCATGTTCGTAGTCATTTAAATTGTTTGATATTTATGACTACAAAAATGGGGAGTTTCAAGCCCGGGGAATTTGCATTTCTTGTCGTGCTGTTTGCAAATCTTGCTATTCTTCCCTGAAATAGCATTAAAGTGTCAAAAGCCGGCATAATGGCCCGGCAAACTACAAAGAAGTAGCAGCTGACTTCAATGAATTTGAAATAAGAGAGATACCAGTATTTTATGAATTACTCCTCAATGATAAGAATATCCCATGGTGCAATCGCAAGGGAATCGTTTGCTGAAACCTTTTTTCCGGTAATGAGTTCCGTTCCACTCTTGTATTTGTAGGTAAAGCTTTTGCTATCCGACGAATAGTTGTAGTAATAGTGTATTGTCTTACCAAAGTCGTTTGTTCCTGACTTTGTGATAAGAGGCCAATGCAGATCCTGATCCGCCGTCATTATACCAGCATCACTGAGCGACTGCTTTATTATCTTCTCCTGAATGGCGTCCGATAACATGCAACCTTCGTAAAGCATAATCCCCTTACCAAAATTATTGCTGGTTATCGCCGGGTAATCGCCAAAATATTTATGATCATAAAAGGCAAGAGGTTTTGCAGTTTCGGGAATAAGGTATTCGGCCCAGGTGGAGACCTTGTTTTTGTCGTCGCCAACCTCAAAGGGGTCGTTTTTCAAAGCCAGTTCCCTGAAGTTTGTGAACTCCTGGTAACGGAAGCCGCAAACTTCCCTGAGAGGCCCCGGGGCCATAACTGGCCTTACCATCGAGTTCTCATCGCAAAAACCGCTCTTGAACTGCATTATGACATGTCCGCCATTCTTTACATAATTGCTGATTTTCTGAAGCAGTTCATCGCTTGCAATGTAAAGCGATGGAATTATAACAAGGCTGTACTTTTCAAATCCGGGGTTTTCGGGAAAGATGAAATCGACACCCACATTATTCTGGTAGAGAACCTTGTGGAACTGCCCGACAAGCTGGCTCCGGTAAAAATCGTTTCCCTTGTTATCCCAGGCTCCTCCTGTCTGATCGAAGGGCATAAAATTCAAACCATCATTCGAATCATGACTAAAGAGAATAGCTACCTTATTCTCCTTTTTAAGATTTACAAGTTTATTGCCAATTTTCTGAAGCTCGTGAGCTGTTTTGGATACCTCGGCATAGGCCCTGTTAGGCTGAAGGTCGTGAGAAAGGACTCCCTTCCAGTAAGTCTCCTGTCCATAATGTATCGAATGCCAGTGCCAGTATTCGACCATATTCGCACCTGAACCAAGGTTAGCGTAAACATTTAGTCGAAGCTGGCCGGGATATGGTGGCTGTTGTATCCTCGAATTCCATCCAATTGTTTGTGCATTAGTCTCTGTAATAAGGTAGTTTTTTTGTTTCACCGATCTGAAATAATCTCCTGCAAAGGCAATCTCATTCCCGGTGAGATCATCCTGCTCCCCGTGATATACATTGACTGCCAATACGTCCATCAGCTTCGAACTTTCGTGCTGGTCAATTTCCTGAACTGAAGGCATGAAACAGTGAGTAATAAACTGATCCTTACGCTTATATTCCATAACTATTGAAGACTGCCAATTCAGGAAACCGGCTACAGCCATCCTGTTAAATCTTTCCCATTCCAGTTTATAGGCTGTATTTGTAATACCATCGCGGGGAGCAAGTTCCTCCCAGCTGTTGATTGTCATACCCCAGTAATTAAGACCCCATATCTTATTCAGATTCTGTGGAGTTTCGAATTTCTTCTTCAGATGATTTACAAAACTGACATTGAAATCGTAATTATTGACGTCACGTGAGGTAGTCTCATTATCAACCTGGTATCCTATTATTCCAGGATGATTAGAATAATGCTTCATAAGCTCCCTGATAATCCTTTCTGAATAAAAAAGAAATGTCGGGTTAGTAATGTCCATATTTTGCCTTATTCCATAGTAGGCTTTTCCTCCGTTTTTATAAGTAAGCAGCACCTCGGGATGTTTGTGCCATAACCATGCCGGGATTGAATATGTAGGTGTCCCCAGTATCACTTTTATTCCTGCAGAATGAAGCTTGTCGATGATCCTGTCCATCCATGCAAATTCAAACTCACCTTCACGTGGTTCAAAGAGGCTCCATGAGGATTCGCCCAGGCGAACAACAGAAATGCCGGCATCCTTCATCATTCTCACATCTTCATCGAGTCTGTCAGAGGGCATATATTCATGATAATATGCAACGCCGTAGAGAATATTGCTGAACTTATCGGGCTGGGCAATTGATTTTGCTGGAAACAGCAAAAAACAAAGTGTAATTAAGATAAAGCTGATTTTGAAACAAGACTTAAATTGCATGGATAGTGAAGTTAAAAGTTTATGGTAAATTATTTATTTTACTCATAATTATGATGTTAGTAATATTATAACACAACATCTGAGAGGAATTTAAAATAGCAAATAATAATTTAAATTGCAGCACACAAATTAAATTAATATGAAGCTATATATCTTCGTACTTCTTCTCTTTTTGTACTGTTCAAACAGTCAGGGTCAAACCTCCGGAAATCCCCTTTTCGGAGGCTGGTAT
>CAIPJU010000043.1 GCA_903865465.1 uncultured Bacteroidota bacterium | reverse complement strand
TCTTGCCAAGGAAGAGGAAAAATCTATTGGAACACCTATGGTTAATCCTAATACTCCGATGGAAGTAAGTGACCAAAAGATGATTGAAAATGAAATAAAATCTACAAATACTCCACAAAGACCTAGAGTTATTAGATCGTTGTTTTTTATTGGACTCGTTATATGCATAATATATGCAGTGAATCATGGATCATCAAGTGATAATTCATCTTCACCTAGTTCAGACAGTAGTAGTGAACAGGAAATCGGAGTATTTCTAATTAATAACACATTTGCAAATTATGAAATTGGAGGTACTGCCTATTTGAAGTTTTCATCGCAAAGAGGAGGTGGATATGGAGCAATGACTATGTCGATGGGTTCATGTGATTTTGTTTATAGTTATGATATTAGTGGAAGACATATCCAACTGACTTATACTGGTTCAACTTGCAATGCACAAGGGAGCTCACAAACTATGACTTTTAATTATGATAATACAATAAGTGTAATAATTCGAGGGCAAAGCTTTATATTTAAACCTATTTGAAAAATTTGGAATAATCATCTCAATCGAATAATAATAACTTGTACAATCAATGTCCAAGTGGGTATCCCGCTTTTAGATTACCCCTCCCCAGGGCAGGTCACCAGAACTTACCGTCCAACACGGGTTTGGTTGCATGTAAATTCCATTCTCTGAATATTTTCGACCCCTTCAAAAAATTTGAAAATAATTTTTAAAATCACAAATACCTGTTTTATAATTATTTATAAAATTTTATAATCGTAACAACCATTTAATCCCAGGCTTATTCGTAATTTCAAACTGTCAATTCTTGCCTTAAGAACTGCCAATTTTGCAATGATTAATTAAAACTGGTATTACGATGCTATTAACCAAGAAAGTCTTTAAAACTGCCTTTATAGAGGCACTAAAAAAGAATGGTCTGACAATTTATTTCAATCGGAATGACTATTTCATTTTGATTAATGGTAAAGACAGCAGTCGAATAGTAAGTGTTGAATTAGTATGCTCAACCAAGATTGACACGATAGTTCATGGCAGTCATAACAACAATAAAGTTGATGGGATCGGTCATTTTTTATTCTCTTTTCCAAAATGGGAGGATAAAACCAATTTTTACGTGTTTGCCTTCCTAGATACCACAAACCATGAAATTGAATTTGTTGTTGTGCCAGATGCAGTATTGCGGAGTAGATTGCAAAACCAGAATCGGATTTCAAGTGATTTAAAGAAAGAGGAATTGACTCTTTGGCTTATGGAGAACAGAAAGGTTTATGATTCGACACAAATTCAAAATAGCCTTGAATCTTTGTGGTACTTCTATTCAAAGGGAAATACAGGTAATTGTATGGCTGATGGTAGTGAAATGGATTATTCTGATTATTTGAATAATTGGAGGCAGTTGACGAACTAATTTGCTGTTTCAAGGGGTTTCATTACATTAAAAGCATTATTCATCTGGTCACTTTGGTACTGATCGGTCACTTTTATGTACCTTCTCATTATCGCAAATGATGATTGTCCAACCCAGCTTAAGATTGAATTCCAATCCACGCCTCCTTGTACACACTTGCTGATAAAAGTATCTCTTCCACAATGTGAACCATAATCAGTTTTAAAGTTCAGATTTGGAAATTTCTTTTGTAATGCCTTAAAGACATTTTCCAATTCTCTGTTGTATGCTTGGTTTGTAATTGCCAATCTAGTCAAGTCAAAACCATACTTTTGCAACAATCCTAAAGCATCGGGATTTAGAGGTTGAGATACTTTAACTCTATGGTTAATTGTCTTACTTGGTGTATAGTACAACCAACCGTTATCAATATTTGCTTTGGTTATCGTGAATGCATCGCCATACCTCATACCAGTGTAGCACTGCCAGAGAAATCGGTCTCTGATTCTTTCTAGATGCTCTTCTGGAAAATCAAACTCTGCTAATGCTTTTAACTGATCATTATTGAGTGGGTTCGCATCGTTAATGCTTTTGCTTCCACGTTTGAAACCATTCCTTCCTTTTTTTCTGAAATCATCGGAAAGATTCACTGGATCACTCTTTTTGCGATCATAATAATGGTTAAGTACTGTCATAAGAATAGTGTAAGTCTTTTCTATTGTTCCATCTTCATAACCTACTCTACCTTTAATCTTTGCAATATTTCTTAGGTACAATTCGAATGTATCTGACCATGTTATGTCGATATTTTCAAAATAGGTTTTCTTGCCTTTGTGATTATCAAAAGCAATTACCCTATTCATCATTGTTTTAAATTCTTTAAGAGTACCTTGAGGTGTTTGTTGTTTTTTTCTCAGATTGTAGTAGTCCTCAATATAATCGGTCAAACATTTTCTTTGGGAAGAATTTGATGGAAACAAATCTTTTAAGGAGCTAAGATTAAGTTTTTCGCTGTATACTTGGTTCACTGATTGCCTTCCTTTTGAATTAATGAAGTTCTTTACATCAAAGTATACTTTATCTATATTCTTATTTTTCACTTCAGCATCTGCATCATGAATAACTGTTTGCTTTTTTTTGCTCCAATGCTTTGGCAAAATCCAGACATCTGTACTTATCCTCTTGAATGAAGTACTATTGTCATGATATTTGTATCTGTAAACTTCAATAATTACCTTCGTCTGGCCAAGTTTATTTGTTCGAGGAAGAATCATCTTTCTAACATTAAACTTATCCATTTCAGTATTGATTCCATAGGCATCATGTGGGCCAAAATTTATTTCCATAGTGGTAAAAAAACTTTCATGTAAATTTATAACAATACAAATGTATGATTAATAATTATATAAGGCAAATTATGT
>CAIPJU010000042.1 GCA_903865465.1 uncultured Bacteroidota bacterium | reverse complement strand
GATATTCTTCTGGGTAGTTCCATCTTCTCAAACTGCTCCTGTATATCTGAGGGTTTTAGATCCCGATACCGGAGGAGCCCTCGATGAGGCAAAAGGCGATTTTAATACTGACGTTAATTTTTCAGTTTACGGTGGCGACAAATGCTGGTCAGATACTGCAGCTCAGAGTATCAGACCAAAGGGAAACTATAAAAGCGGCATCCTGCTGGCATCCAAAACATTTGGAAATGACCCCAAATATGACAAACAGTGGTATAGTTTCGGACCTTTTAATCCTTCGGAGGGTGAGTATTCCCAGAAACTGGGAGGGCATGTGTTTAAAATTATTGCACAGGGAATATCAGGTGATGACGGGAATATTTATAAATATTTTCTCAGTACCAGTCCTACTGAAAACAAGGCTGTTGAAGGCGGTAATCTTTTTACCTACAAATACCACTTCAGGCTGCCAGATGATCAGAAACAAATCTGCCAGATTTATCCCTTCGCTGATGAAGAGACCATCTCCATAGAGGTTAGAAATTTCGACTGGGATAATGATGGTGTTATCAGAATATTTTCAGTGGCAAAAAGCGGGATCGTTTGTAAGGTTTCAGGTGACAATAACTGGGTTACAATGGTGTTTCCAATTACCGAAGAAGAGAAGAATTCTTCGCTCGAGATACAATTCATTAAAAATCAGGACGTTCAAATTAGAAACAATAATGTAGTTGTTACTGTTCTAAATCAATATGGAATATCCCTGCCTTTTTATGTTATTCCCATCGGGGGAATTCCGGTCTATTCACCTAAAATAGAATTAAGGTGAAATTACATCTTCATTGTTGCGAATCGCGGATGAAGAGTTTTATAAAAATCAGCGGAGGAATTTTTTCCTTCTGTTCAACACACTAAAATGGTGGACATATTAAAGAACAATAAGTTGAACCTGAAGCAAATAGCCCTGACCTTCTTAATAATATGCTTTCACGCAAACTATATTTATCCTCAGGACTACATCTTTCGTAGTTTTGACACAAGGGAGGGTTTATCTCAACCTTATGTTTACACTATAATTCAGGATGCTCACGGTTTCCTTTGGGCAGGAACAGGTGAGGGATTGTCGCGGTTTAATGGTTATAAATTCAGAAACTACACAATAACAGATTCACTTGCTGAAAACTTTGTTACTACCTCAATTTGCAAAGGCGATTTTACATGGTTTGGTCATAGAAACGGGAAGGTCTCTTATTATGATGGCTATAAATTCAGATATGTTGAATATGATGGAGGAAAACGGAGCCCCGTTACTCATTTTGCGCTTGATATGGATGGCAAATTATGGATGAGCACTCTTGAGGACGGAATATATAAAATAGAAGGTGACAAAATTACCGGCCATATTATTCTTACATCTGATTACCATGGTATCACCTGTTTTGAGTTTACTCCGGCAAATGAACTTCTTATCGGTACATCAACTGGTCTGATCGAATTAAAACAGGGGAGAAACTCCCTTTCAAAACCGGAAATAAAAATGGTCGGGACCCTCCCCTCAGTCAGGATTCAGGCTATACGGAAGATGAAAAGCGGTGACGGATTTTATGTCGCAACTGAAAATGACGGGATTTTTAATGTTAAGTCAGAGAATAAGACTTATGCTGCTGTGAGCATTTTTACTGGTAATAAAAGTTATTTTACATCGGTACAGGACTTGATCGAGGATAACAATGGTAATATCTGGCTTGGAACATTTGGAACGGGTGTAATTAAATTATCATCCAAAGGGCAGGGTGAAGAGGTAATTACTCTATTTAACAAAGCAACAGGATTCCCTTCCGATAATGTGAAAACGCTTTATGAAGATAATGAAGGTAATATGTGGACCGGAAATTATGGGGATGGTATGACCCAGATATCTCCCCGGATGTTTCATTCATTTATGTTCGACACTCAAAAATACAGTAATAACATATCTTCCCTGCTCCCTGACGGTAATTATTTATGGTTTGGAACTGACAGAGGACTCATATTAGTCGACCCCCTTACCCAAAAATGTTCAGGTAAGTACAGTAAAGGACCCATATTAGCAACTGATACCATAACATCACTATATAAATCGAAGAATAATAGCTTATGGATTGGAACCAGCGGACATGGTCTCTACCTCATGAATCAGCAAGGCAGTTTAAGGAGGATTCCAATCAGCAGGGGGAACCTTGAAAACTCAATAACAAGTATTGCAGGTCAGAAGGGATTAATTTGGGTAGGGACAAAGAAAGGTCTCTGTTGCATTAATACTATCACTGGTTCAAATTCATGGTATTCTGTTAGTAATGGGAAACTTCCACATAACTGGGTAAACAGTTTGTATACTGACAGGGAGGGTACCTTATGGGTAAGCACAAACTGCAGTATAATAATAATTATTAAGGATGGAAAAGCGTCGAGGATGCCTATTAATTCTGTTCCCGGAACGATGACACTTGGTTCTGTGGCCGAGGACAGGTTCTCAAGGATGTGGGTCGGGACAAAGGGGAATGGAATCTATATAATCGATTCTGATTCTGCAGTTTCGGTAACTACCAAGGAGGGATTATCATCCAATTATTGTTACTCGATGGTTGCCGACAGTCAATATATGT
>CAIPJU010000041.1 GCA_903865465.1 uncultured Bacteroidota bacterium | reverse complement strand
TTCATATTGTTTTGCCGCTGCCTTTCTATGTTGTAAAACAAGAAAATGATGAATTATTTTTTAATAATTTTACATCATAAGTCTGAAGAGGAAGTGAGCTCTGCTGGAGAGCAACTCAGCAGCAATAGGACTTATGGCTGTGAAAAACAGTTTAGAGCTTCTTGTTGAAAGAGGCTCTTTTTGTATTTCATTGCCACTTATGGCTAATACAAACTCACCTCCGTATTTCCAGCCCGAAAATTTGGAGGAACTATATCTATAAAAACATCCTTCTATCAACAGAACCGGTTTGTAGTTCCGGGCTGTATTGCCTCGTTTATTTTTTATAGAATGTGAGCCGCGTCCTACGGAAAGCAGATTCTAGAGTTCAGAACTGCAGGGCAGCGGTAGCGGACTCACAAAAGGTGTTTTTATAGAATAGAAATTTATTTTATAACAGAACATATATATGGTTGATTGTTTTTTAAAACGAATCTGATCCTGTTTAATAATTTTCTTGCAATCCTGATAATTGCCTTATTAGATTCCATTCGCTTGCAATAATCGTGGAAGCATTTATTGAGAGACAAATCCCATCTTGCAGCAATCCAAGCACTTTCCACAATTGCACTCCTTAGATAATTATTCCCCCGGTGTGTAATTTCACCGATATTTTCTTTTTCGCCGCTGGAATTTGTAGATGGGATTAGACCTATGAAGCTACATAACTGATCGAAGTTCGCGAATCTGTTTATTGTATCCATTTCTGTCAATATTATCATCGCCGTTAAGGTGCCAATACCTGGTATTGTTTGTAATAATCTGACATTGTTTGCATATGCCTCACTTCTTGATAACTCCTGGATCCCTCTGAGGGCATTCAATAAGGTTAACCTTAAATGCTGGCTTTCGACAATTAAAAGGGTAAGTGACTTTTTTGCACTGATTTCTGTCAATTCTATACTACCTAGCCAATTCATAAATCGTTTGGACCAATGAGTAGCCGATTTGCTAAATGCTTCAGGCATCTCAATTCCATGAAAGTACAAGAAGGATTTTATCCGGTTTTTGTAACGGGTAAGATCTTTTACCAAGGTTCCGCGTATTCGTAACAGACATCTGTCCTCAAGTGATTTTAAAGAGGAAACATGTATTCCCTTTAGGTCACCGTTACGTAATGATCTTGCAATTTTTTTGCTGTCTCGTTTGTCTGTTTTGTTAACCTTTTCCTTGTCGGTTGTGGGAATATCTGCTGGATTAACGACAATATTACTGATCCCCAGGGCTATAAGTCTATTATGAATCCAATATCCGCAGAATCCAGCTTCATAAGCCGAATGGTAAATTCCATTAGGAAAATTCTTCACCAGATAATGATGCAACAGTTCCGGATTGGGATCCTGAGAAAAGGTTTTTAATGTCAGTTTTTCGGCCATAATTGAAACCTTCCAACTTTTTAAGTGTACATCTAAGCCAACATAAAAGTGTTGACCACTAAAATCAATTTTGTTACTTTGTGTGAGCATAAGTCAGAGTTTTATTGTTTATACTGTGGTAGTTTAAATTTAATAAAACACCAGACTTATGCTTCATTTTACAAACATAGGGCCTACGGACTTGTGATGGCTTCCGTCGGTGGACGGACTTATCTGGCGCGCCGGTTAATAATTTTTGGGCGCACCTCAATTGAGCCGGGTGGATTAGGTCAACGGGCGAATGTCTGTTTATGAAGGAGTGAATAAACTGACCGAGTACGAAGTATCTGAAGGATCCTGCACCTACAAAATGATTGGCAGGATCCGCAGACCCTTTACTGTTCCACCCGGGCGATCAATAACTTTGCCCAATAAAAGAGTAACCATCTTCTCACTATATTCTCAGGAGCATTATCCAAACACCAATTTCTGAGCTTAAGTTTTTGATTCTTTTTAGCCTAGCGATCAAAAAGAATTGCAAATTTTTTAGGCCGTAGGGTGGTCCCTGAAAAATCCCATCGCCAGATGAGGCACACATCTTTTTGTCAACTTTTTCTGTGGCAGAAAAAGTCCCCGAAATAAATTGAAAAGGCTGTCTCATTTTTGAATCGCTAAAAAGAAGAAAGACAGGAAGATAACATACAAAATTCAAATAATTTTGTATGTTTCTGCTTGATAAGCCGAACTCGCCCTATCGGATCGGGAGGAAAAAAGGCGGATTTACAGGATATATGATAGAGGGGAAAAGGTCACGCAGGGGCAAAAAGTGGCTCAAACACGCTGTAAAGTGGCTAAAAAGGGATATTAAATGATGATAACAGGCAGGATTAAAGGGAGGAAAAACGGCAGGAACAGACATTTGGATCAGTCCTGAATCCATCACTTCTAAGGACTGAAAGACCATGCAGGTTGCAGGTCATTCAGTCCTTAGAAGTGGTACCGATTAGAAATTTTACGGTTATGTAATGAGTCATAGAGTCCTGGCAAAATAATCCGCTCATTTCTTTTGCTCAGGATGCTGCCTTATTTCTTCTCCAGTTTTTCACGCTGTTTGCGGAGTCGATCATACATTTTAATAAGTTCCTTCTTTCCTGTTACTGGAAGATCTGCCAGGACCTGCCTGTCTACTTTAACCTTTGGGTCAATATCTTGCATCATAAGAAAGTACTGGCGCGGCTCGTCTCTGGTTGGGTCTGGTTGCTCTTTGGGTTTGCTTCCAATGACCTTTAAAAGGTTGGCATGTTCCATGACCATTACCTCATAGGCAGCAACGGTATTGATTTTTCTGCACTTTTGAATGGTTGCGACAATGTCATTCAGCAGAAAATTATTCCAGCTGTCATAATCAAAAGTGCGTACGGAAGGAAACAAGCTATCAGCAAGGGTAAGATCCCTGAATGCTGTAGAGCGGGATATGCCTGGATAAAGTGCCCGCAGAAGTGCAACAGCATTTTTACGCACAGGATTTTTGGAAAGAATTTTGGCCCCTGCCATTGCCCTGTCAAGGATTTCCTGTTTAGATTTTGGAAGAGGTGATTGCTCTGGAGATTCGAAGTGAGCCTTTACCAATTGGTGATGAAGATCATGAATGGATTTGTTGTTCATTTTGATTGTTTTAATAAATGTTTGTACTATTTGTTGCGCTGGCTGATCGCTGCAATGTTATTTTCAGAGGTTTATCACCGGGGTTGACTTAGAAGAAATTCATTGAAGTCCTTGTGATCCGGATATAGCTCAGGCGAATGGTTTACAGCATCAGGCCTGAGAATCTGTATCCGCCGGCAGGCTTCCTGTCCGGCGATGTCGTTATCCAGGTACAAGTCAATATTGCTATACCTGGGCGCAAGGGCAATAAACTTTGCCACAAACCCAACTCCGTTAAGCACGATTGAGTCACAAGCCGGGCGAGTGATATTGTAATATGAAAGTGCTGAGAGAAAATCCATAAACCCTTCATACACATTAACCCTAGTTGAGTCCTTTCCCGTAATGGTGGTAATGTCTTTGGGAGAAGTAGATCCCTTAAAATATTTGCTTCGAAGTTCCCATCCGTGACGGTCGTTCTCAAAGGCTACGGAGAAAAACTCTTTGCCTTCAGCGTAGGTTTTATAGTAGGCTTCCTTGCAATGGAGGGATGCAGCACGATGGTTTATCCGTCTTTGAGAGAGGTACTGAATCAGGCCGTAGTTTTGAAGGGGCTGTGTGCGGACGATTTCCAGTTTTGGTTCTGAGAAGCTCGCAGGAGTTTGCTTGTCAGAAAAAGATAAAACAGGCTTTAGTATCCGCTGCCCGGATAAGATCAGTAAGGCTCCCGACAGATCCACATTGTAGATCTTGCAAACCAGGTCCAGCAACCTTCCACCGGTGGCAGTCCCAAAATCATACCAGAGGTTTTTGACCCTGTCTACTTTGAAGCTGGGCGTTTTCTCTGCTCTGAGAGGGGAGCAGTACCAGAAGCTGTTTCCGGCTACTTTGTGTGGTCTGAATCCCTTGCTTTGAAGGAATCCGGCGATGTTCATTTGATTGGCATTAGTACAATTCATTTTTGTTTTGATTAGCAATATTTGTATTTTCTATTTCTAAATAATAAGAGACAATTTGATTATGGCCATCCGTTTTTATAATTCAATTAAGCAGACTTCTCCAAGTACAACTTCAATATTCAATTAATATTATCACTGTTATCCGACTAAAATTCAATTTCGCGACAATCGTCGTCTAATTGCATGATAATCAGCTGTTCATTTACATTTTATTAAAGCCACCTCCTTCAAAATGCAAATTCAAATTGTTGGTTTGAAACGGGGGCTCCTTTA
>CAIPJU010000040.1 GCA_903865465.1 uncultured Bacteroidota bacterium | reverse complement strand
TATGAAATCAGTCATCCCGGCGGTTTTAATCATTTTTATTCTGACCTGTTTCTCCTTAAATACCGCAACCTGTCAGTCAATTATTGGAAATCCTGCATCAATATCATCCTATGGGATTGTTTCCGTAAATGCCAATAAAACGTATTATCTGAATGACACCGCTATTTTAATTTCGTATGAAAGCAGGGGAAGATCAAATCTTAAACATCAAAGTGAAGATTCTGAAAATGAATTTATTCCAAAACCGGCTTTAACAGAACCACAAAGTAGCGATACATCAGTCATTCAGGTTGTTCCAACCATTTTGACCCTGCCAAAAGGTGAAATTAAAAACAATAAGATGGCAATTTTATTTTCGGGCGACGGAGGATGGTTTGGATTTGAACATAATCTTTCTGAAAGACTCGCCTCTTATGGTATTCCGACCGTCGGAGTCGACATAAGAAAATATTTATGGAGCCGGAAGACTCCTGAATCAGTATCATCCGATGTGGCAGCCCTTCTGGAATTTTATTCACGTACCTGGGGGAAATCGGAGTTTATTATAATGGGTTATTCACAGGGAGCCGAAGTTGTCCCTTTTGTTTTCAACAGGCTGCCAGAAGAGATGAAACAAAAAACCAAATCAATTATTATGCTTTCACCTGAAGAGACTACCGACTTTGAAGTTCATATATCAAACATGCTGGGTTTAGGAAATAAGCAAAATACACTCGATGTAATTTCAGAAATTTCGAAGATAAAAAATAAACGACAAATTTGTATTTTTGGTGAAAATGAGAAGACAAAAGTTCCGCTATTAATTAAGAACAGCAATATTGAATTTGTTTATGTTCCCGGAGATCACCATTTTAAAGGTAATGCCTCATTAATAGTAGAGAAAATAAGGGAAAAAGCAGGATTATAATCTTTTTTCATTTTTCAGATATGTCCATCTCGCAAGAACAACAGATAAAGTCGGCTAATCTAAATCAGAACCTGAGAGAAAAGACAGCTCTTCTTTTCAGGAACAATACCAGGATCATTGTAAGATTTGCATTCACGGGACTATTTATTGGTCTTGCCGTATGGTTTTTTAATCATGAGAAGACCGAGTTGCACGGAATTGGTGACGTTCTGTTGCAGGCAAAGCCTGTTTGGATGACAGCAGGCTTCCTGGTATTTGTAATTTATATTCTGCTGCAAGGTTCGATGTATGTTGCTGCTTTTGCTTCGGTAAATGCAAAACTAAATCTTGGAGATGCATTGATTTTCTTTCTTAAGAAGAATTTTATCAGTGTTTTTATTCCGGCAGGTGGTATTACATCACTTCCTTATTTCAGTAAGACGCTGGAGAAAAAAGAAATTTCAAAATCGCAGTTTTATTACGCGTCAGTTATATATGCCTTCATTGGGATTCTAACCGTAATAATAGTCGCTATTCCTGCCTTATTATTTTCACTTTCAAACAAAGCTGAAGGCTTTGACATGTGGTATGCTTTTGCAGGTGTCATTTTGCTATTGGTTTTGTTGTACATTCTTTACAGATCGGTTGTAAACAGAATGGCCGCTTACAGGCTGCTTGTGAGAGTTTATCCTGCAGCTGAGGAGATAATCGACGAGATCAGGAGCCACAAGATCATTGTGCGAAATTTCATTTATACCGTTCTTATTTCAGTGATTATCGAATTTACAGGTATTGCCCATGTTTACATCTCAATGGCCGCGCTAAACCTGGCTCCTTCGCTTTCACTGGCAGTAATCTCCTATGTAGTTGTGGTGCTCTTCCTGATCATTTCTCCCTTTTTGCGAGGCATGGGCGCAATTGAAGTCTCAATGTCTTTTATACTTCTCCATTCAGGCTTCACTAATATTGAGGCAGTGGCCATTACTTTGCTTTTCAGATTCTTTGAGTTCTGGCTCCCCCTTATGGCGGGAATCGTAAGCTTTATGCTGAAAATTGATAAGCTGCTGATGAGGATAATACCTTCATTCCTTATCTTTTCACTTGGTATTGTTAATATTATTTCGGTGCTTTCCCCGGGTATTCCTGTAAGTCTTAAGATTTTACGGGATTATCTGTTTTTCGATGTCGTAAACTTCTCAAACGGGTTCGTCCTTATAGCAGGTTTATTCCTGTTGGTAACTGCGACATATATGCTGCGCGGATTAAAATCAGCATGGTGGTTCGCTTTGATATTAAGCCTTTTTTCGATGGCAGGACATATTACAAAAGGGGTTAATTTACCAGAAGCAGGAATTGCACTCTTTGTTACTTTTGCTCTGCTTACTACCCGAAAAGAGTATTATGTAAAAACCAACCCACGGGTACGTGCAATTGGTATTCAGACTTCGCTTTTAACCATTGCGGCAGTTATTATCTATGGAATAGTAGGCTTTTACTTTCTCGACAAGAAACATTTTCAGATAGATTTCAGTCTGTTTCAATCGCTAAAATACACTCTTTTAAACTTTTTCCTTATCAGCAGCTCCGACCTGGTACCTGGAGATTCCTTTGCCCTTGATTTCTTATACACAATAAAAATCAGTGGTTTTGCAGCTCTGGCTTTCCTTCTCTATTCTCTTATCAGGCCATATTTTTTCAATAATTCATTTACCCCTGAAGAGAGGCTGAAGGCTGAAAACCTTATAAATTCTTACGGAAAATCAGCTCTCGATTTCTTTAAGCTTTATTATGACAAACAATTCTTCTTTTCGTCCGACGACAAATCCTTTATCTCATTCAAGGTTAGCGGTAATTTTGCTGTTGTTCTCGAAGACCCTGTTTCGTCAGGGCCGGATGATATGAGGATATGCATTCTGGAATTCCGGAAGTTCTGCTATGATAACGGATTGAAGGAGATTTACTACAGGGTTCCGGAGGAGAGTCTTCCTGTTTATCTCACAACAGGAAAGAAGAGTTTGTTTATTGGTCAGGAGGGTATTGTTGACCTCACTAAATTCACCCTTGAAGGGGGAGAGAGAAAATCAATCAGGAATGCCCTGAATAAGATAAAAGAGCAGGGCTATACGGCCAAATTAAATCATCCTCCTCTCAAGGATGGTCTGATTCAGAAACTTAAGTCAGTAAGTGACGAATGGCTTAAACTAACAGAAAGAGAGGAGATTGCATTTTCACAGGGTGTTTTCTCGGAGAAGGAGATAAAAAATGAAACTGTTATTACGGTTGAAAACAGCGAAGAGAAAATAATAGCCTTTCTGAATATCGTTCCCGATTATGCAAAAGATGAGGCAACATTCGACCTCCTAAGAAAAACCTCAGATGCCCCCAACGGAATTATGGATTTTATACTCGTCGAACTTTTCCGTTATCTTAAATCGGAAGGAATAAATTACGTGAACCTTGGTTTTGCCCCAATGTCGGGACTCAATGACCCTCACACCTTCTCTGAAAAATCAATGAAATTTGCCTACGAGAAAATCCGGTCATTTTCTCATTACCGGGGACAGCGTGATTATAAAGATAAATTTCAGCCTGTGTGGAGCGACAAATACCTGATTTTTGATAACGATTACGATCTGCTGAGTGTTCCGGGAATTCTTACTAAGGTTATAAAAGCCTGAACTTTAATAATTTATTGTTACGCTGCATCGTCGTCACGCGAAAACCTCATATTAAGGTCTTTTATAGAGCCCAGACTTTCCATCAGGTCGGGAAGGTAATCAGTTTGCCCGATGAATGTCCATAGATAAGCAACAATTGAGTAAATCTTACCTGTAGAAAATTTGTCAAGGTCAACACAAATGAAAAGGACTGCAATAAAAATAAATAAGAGGAAAATCTTCACGGAAGCATAACTAAGCGAATTCCATTTAGCAATACTCCGCTTAGGCGGGATCATATTGTAAAAGAACTGATGAATCTGTGAAGTGTCTCGTTTTTCTATAATACCGTAAAGCTCCTCCTGGTTGTCGTGAATATCTCTCTGGAGATGTGAAATTTTATTACGTGTCTGGTTGTTTATGAAGGCAACAGGCCCGATAACTGCAAGTGAAACAAGACCTATCCTGTAATCATAGAAGAAGAGAGCCACTATGGCGCCAATCGATGCCCCCAGTTGCCATAAAACCTCCGGCACCCGATCCTTGAAGAAGGTTATGTATTCCTTTACAAGTTCAGCCCTTACAAGCATCTTCGAATAGGGATCACACCTTGACTCAGACTCAGATATTACCTGGGTCGCAACATCGGCATACATTCTGGAATATGTTCCTCCATTGAATAGCCTGTGAAGGAATCCTCCGACAACATTTATAAAATATACAATTATCCAGATAAAGAGCGGGTAAAAGTAATCAACATCTTCATGGTCATAAAAATGGCCAATAAGAGCATCGAGAAGTTTTCCGAAGAAAGTGGGTTCAATGATCCAGGCAATATTTTCAATGAGCACAAAAGAAAGCAGCAATGCTATTGCATACTTGTACTTCGAAATAATCATCCTTATTGCCATAAGCCTCTGTCTGGAATCTAACTTATAAAATTACAAAAAAGAATGCAATCTTTCTGAATAATGACAAGCTGATAAAATTGAAACTGATTTATAATTTATAACATTACACCGGGTTTTAAATTTATTCTACCCATCTGTTTTTTTATTATGATAATTTTTTAAATCATATCGTCATGAAAAAGATAGTATTTCTCATTTTAGCCGGGATTCTGGCTATTGGTTTCACACCATCTAAGAAAACGGATGGAATATATCGTTATTACTGGGGTAAGAGGGATAATTATAAGATCTGGATCATTGATGGTAACACGGTCAGGCAGAAAATCTATAAGGAATTCCTGTATGGAGGCAATGACCAGCGCTATATTTTCAATCCGAAAGGTGAGATATGGATCGATAATGCCATCTCATGCGAGGAATTTGAGCTTACCCTGGCTCATGAGCTCAATGAGAGGCACCTTATGGCCAAATTTGGCTGGACATATCAGGTAGCTCATGATTCGTCACTTATGCTAGAACAGCAAATAAGGCATAAGAACTTGGAAGACAGTAAGTCGCATGAGGCTTCGCTTGGAAAGGTAGGTGTAAAAGATTCATACGGCATAAAGGAGATTAAGAGTCTGCCCGACAGTATCAGGCTTCAGAATATTTATCGTATTCCTGTTGGTATACGCGATGGCATCGCTGTATGGATTGTTGACGGATATATGGTCAGGAAAAATATATATCCCGATTTTGGCTTTAGTGGCAATGACCTGGCCTATCATTTTATTCCCTCCAAAGAGATTTGGATCGACGGACAAATCTCGTGTGAAGAGACCGAATACTCTATTGCCCTTGAGTTATCCGAGCGAAAGGAAATGTCGCAGGGAAAATCATACAGTGATGCCTATGAGGATGCTGTACTAATGATCCAAAACCAGCGGATTTCTATGGAGAAACTTGTAAAATCACAGCCACTGGTTCCGATACCAACAATTACCGACAGGGAATCGGGAATCATTGACCCGAATGAAAAGTAGCCTTGGCTTTCAGCTTTAATACCCTATTTTTACCAATCAAAAATAAGGCTAATGAAGCTATCGAACGCAGAACTGAAAGAGATATTGGATGAAAAGGTTGAGCTCTACAACCGGCCCGGTTTTATAGAGCCCGATCCGATAAGCATCCCGCACAGGTACATACTTAAGGAAGATATAGAAATATCAGGATTCCTGGCTGCTGCAATTGCCTGGGGAAACCGCAAGATGATCCTCAGGAATGCGGGCCGCATGATGGAGCTGCTCGATGATTCTCCCTTCGATTTCGTGATGAATGCCAGTGAGGAGGAGTTTCAAAGGATGGAAGGTTTTGTACACCGTACATTTAATTCGCACGATCTGGTCTATTTCCTGAAAGCGCTCAGGCATATATACTCAAACAGGGGAGGGCTCGAGACCATCTTCGAAGAGAATAAAACTGAGGATTCACTCCAGCCTGCCATTCACAGGCTGAATACCATATTTTTTGAATTGCCCCACAGCAAGCGGACAGTCAGACAGATTTCAGATCCGGACAAGGGTTCTGCGGCCAAAAAAATTAACATGTTCCTGCGATGGATGGTAAGGAAGGATAACAAGGGTGTCGATTTCGGGATCTGGAAGTCAATTTCACCTTCAATCCTTTCATGTCCTCTTGATATTCACTCGGGAAATGTAGCCCGCAGTTTTGGGATACTGACCCGGAAACAGAACGATGCTAAAGCTGTCGCAGAATTAGATGCTTTTCTCAGGGATATGGATAGGGATGATCCGGTTAAATATGACTTTGCCTTATTTGGAATAGGAGTGTCTGAAAATATGAAATGACATTCTCTGCTATTTTGACCTTTCTTCAATAGGGTAAGTTAAAGGAAAATTAAACCAGGAATTTCTTTTTTTCACTTATAGAAATATTTACCTGTTATAAGCAATCCTCCAAAGACAAAAACAGCAAACACCAAACTACTCAACGATAGTTGCATCCCGCCTGATAGTATGTGTCCGCTGGTACATCCTCCGGCCATCCTTGCGCCAATGATCAGGATAAAGCCTCCTATAAAGGACCAGATGAGCCGTTTTGAAACTGAATTCCCTTTATACTTCGCCCAGTTACTGTGTATTATTGTGATTTTGAATTCTTTCCTGAATAGCGAGATTACGACACCTGAGATAAATGCACCGCCCAGGAACAAAACCTCCCATTGCCCTGGTCCCTGGATTTTTGAAAAATAGCCGTTTTGTGTTGTTCCCGTAATAAAATCAGCTACAAAGGGATATGCAGTTGATGCTCCGATAATTCTATTTGTACCAGCAGTAAGAAATACCACCGCATTCAAAATTGCCAAACCTGTACCGGCATATACCCATTTGTAATTAGTCGATTTTTCCTTTTTATTCAGGATAAAGGCTGCCAGGATAAACACGGTTCCCAGTACAATATCCAAAGTGTAGAAAATAAAATGGTGCTGTCCAACGAGTGTATATAATGAAATACTACCTAGGTCGGGACCCAAAACACTTTGAACTGATGGTACCAATAAGGTGTATATGACTCCTGCCGCCAATCCTCCTGTTATGCCAAGCAGGGCATCGACTGAACCTTCTCCCAGCGAAACCGGAAGTGTTCCGGGGCAATATCCCAAAATAGCCATCCCAACGCCAAATATTATTCCTCCGATTGCAATTCCTCCCAACAGAAATGGTTTTATGTGATAAGTTGCGAAGCCAAGTCCGATTTCAATGGCAATTATTATAGCTCCAACTCCAATCGCAACAGCTATTGCCTTGGCAACTGCATAGTTTTCGAGTGTAGCCATTCCGCTTATGACATTATACCGGTTAAGATTTGCATACTGCAGAGTTGCACCGAACAAGAAACCTAGAATTAAAGTAACTGCATTCATATAATTTGTTTTGAAGGGTGATACCGGGTAAAGATATCCCGATTTTATTTACTTAGTACAACAACATGATTTGATAAAGGATTATTTGTTATTTCATTGATAACTTTTAATCCGGCTTTATCTGCCAGGTAATAAATGCCCCCGTTGGCCACATAGCTTTTGAAATTCCGATAGTGCTCTCTGCCGGCAATAAACTCAATTGCTTCACTCACATTACTTCCGAATCCTTTTGGCCTTGGAACCAGATAATCTCCCACAATTATCTTATCCGATACCAG
>CAIPJU010000039.1 GCA_903865465.1 uncultured Bacteroidota bacterium | reverse complement strand
GCACAATCGTGTTATAAAATTATGAAACAAATTGACTAATGTCAATACTTCGGATTAAAATTTATATACCACTAAAGTGGTATTGACAAGTTATATTTTGATTAATAATTTTGAACTATAAACTATGTTTCGAGACCGGTGCTATTAAGATTATAACAACACAATTCCTGATTACGGGGACAAATTTCATATAAAAGGGGAATAGATTTCGGAATGCGGATTGACGATTTCGGATTAGAGGGAAGATATTTTGGGTTAGAGGGAACGAATTCCGGATCAGAGGGAACGAGTTCCTTGTCAGAGGGATTGAATTCCTGACGAGAGGGAACGAATTCCTGACAAGAGGGAACGAATTCCGGATCAGAGGGATTGAATTCCGGAGGAGAGGGAACAAGTTCCGGATCAGAGGGATAAGGAATGATGTGGAGAGTGAGAGACTGAGGGACTGAGAGACTGAGGGACTTAGAGACGAAGAGACTAAGAGACGAAGAGACTAAGAGACGAAGAGACCCGGGGACTTAGGGATTGCTGGCAATTTTGGTTTTTGGACAATTCATATCTATGTAAATGTTATGTTTTCAATTGTTAACTTAAAAACTAAGGAGATGAACACAGAACAAAGAATCAGATTGAACATGCTTTTAACTGTACGCAATTGTGTTAAACAAAATGAAGCTGTTGCAAAGAGTATCCCGAAATTTATGGAAAATTATGTTGTGCTGCAGAACACAACCAATGAAATTCAGGAAATTGGAAAGCTGCAGGGTCTCGACAAAACAGGTGTTGCCAGTGATAAAAACAAACTAAAAGCAAAGCTTATTGCTGTGGCTGCAAAGAATTCAAGAAAAATTTCAGCGCTTGCGAAATTCATCAATAGTGATAAATTATTGAATGAAGTAAAATACAATGAAGCTCAGCTTGAACGGTTCCCGGAGACCATATTGCTCGAAAAGGCCATGGCAATCTATTCCAGCGGCGAAGATAACATGAGCTCTCTAACGGAATATGGAATTAGTCCCGAAACGCAGAAGTCATTCCTCGATATCATTAACAGTTTGAACAGTGCATTGAAAAGTCCGAGATCGACAATCACCGAAAGAAAGAAACTAACTGAGAGACTGGTGGTTCTGTTTGAAACTGCTGACGATGCTCTTGAGATGATGGATTATGCCATTGGGATTGTAAGGGACGAACAGATTGATTTTGCAACTTCATATAAAGCATCCCGAAAGCTGGTAGATACCAATGGAGGGACAGTCTCATTAAAGGCAACGGCATCAGATATTGCCAGCGGAGTGCCACTTCCGGGCGCTATTTTTACCTTCACAAGTGATGGTAACACGACAGGTATAGCCGGTAACGGGAAGATTGTTAAAAAGACAGCAGTAAAAGGCAGTTTCCAGGTCAGGAAGATGCAGGCAGGAAACTACAGGGTATTGGTTCAAAAACCCGGATATAAGGAGAAGGAGCTTTCGGTTAGAATTTCTGACGGGGAGAGAAGCGATCTCAAAGTCGCTCTTGAAAAGTAGGTTAATGAAACATATTTTTTCACTTACTTACCAGGCGGCACACTAATTTACTTCATTCCGGAAATCAACTGCAGACGTGGAAAAGCGATAAGAAAATTTGTGCCGCCTTTATAATAAGTTTGATATCAGAACTAAAAGCCATCAGAAGCCCAAAAGGAATCTTTGGCCAAAATTGTTCTTCTCCAAATTATAAGAAGATCAAAATTTAAATTGCCCGGAAATTACAAAATGAGCAATCAAAGACGATCGAAGAATCAACTCTTGAGTAATTCTAATCACAATCTTACCCAAGATAGGATTTAATACAGTTCCTTTCCTGAACTCATCTGAATATTTAAAAGTCCATTGATTATTCCCGTGAGACAACACACCTAATACATGCTTTTCATATTTTAACTGAAACGCACCATTCGAGCCGGCAGGATAATCATTGAATTCCAACCATCAACCTTCCATAATATCTTTTTCAATTTATCAATCATGAGCAAAGTTAAAGATTTTCATATTGGAATCGTTAAGAAATTCAAGCATCAGATATGCACAAATTTATAACCCTTCCAATCTTAAACCAAATACTTCTAAATCATGATCTCTCAGCAAACATAAAGTCTGTTTTTCGTCAACTCAAAATCAAAATTACGCTTTACAATCGCCAGAAACTTCCTGTCGTGTTTTGAAACAATACTGGCAACATCATATAGAATATATATTGCTTATCAAATCAAAAAACCAGGTATCAAATCAGATGACTTATCTTAATCTTCTTATATTTCTTTCCCATACCAAGGGCAATCGCAATAGGATTTTTTATTATAAGTTCGCCTTTTTGAAGGCCTGAGATAGCCTGCCTGATCTCCTGAAATTCATTTCCCGAAACTCCAAAGAGATCGCGAATAACCCCATCATTGATCGATTGTTGTTTCATTATCAGGGGATACTGGGCATTCTCAATTGTTTTCTCATCAATCTCCTGATTACGGATTTTTCGTTCGTGAAACTCCTTAAGCAACTCCTCTTTAACCCAGTCAAACTCTAATTTGTGCTCAGTACAAAGCGTTTCAATAAGGCTTATATCCTCTTTGCGAATTCCATAATGCAGAAATGTTGTGTCTAATCCTTTTTTTGCCATTTTCTTAGATTATACCTGTTTATAAAATAAGTCCATTTTATTGTCGATTAATACTTGCAGGGTTGAAAAAATCCCAGCCTGTCAGGTCTCTGTCATTCTCAATCCTGTTTCGGCAGAAACGCCAGCTTCCCTTGTTTTCAATAATGATACCACCTGTTACGTTTTTACCCTTTTGATTCAGCTCCTCAATGTAATTAACAAGCGCGTTGTGCTTTACCACATTCTCGGGATCACTTTCTATTGTCTTAGGATCGAACAGCCCCAGAATTCCATTCTTAAACAGCACTACCATATCAACATAAAACAGCGACTGTGTACCGTCCTTCCGTAAGTATGGAATAGCAAAATCTTCCTTATTACTGCTACCGTTTTTATACCACCACTGTATCTGTTCTTCATTTTTGATCAGGAGGTCAATGAAACGATGTTCATTGGCGCTGTCGAACAATTGATCTTTTCCCCTGTTGCGTGAATACAAGGGCTCAAGCGCATGAACTTCGGTCTCGTAAGGAACATATTTATCATTGAATATTTTAAACTCCGGCACTTCCCATTGATATTCAAGCTCTTTAACCGATGTTGTTTTGGCAGATGCTTTTGAATCCATAATCCGGGCATAGATTTCGCGT